>CAZEOR010000362.1:0-3467 GCA_964513695.1 uncultured Thiobacillus sp. | reverse complement strand
GACCAGGCGCTTGCCGATGAATCCCGACGCTCCGGTGATGAAGTAATTCATGGTCGTCCCCTCAAAAGTTATTGAAATTGCAGGCCATTCTAGAGGATGCCGCCTAGATTATTAGGGTGCGCTCTCTAACTTTTGTCCCTACACTGCTGATCAAGGGCAGGGTAACTGCCGATCCGAACAGCGTGTTTCCAAAGGAGTCCATCATGGTCAAGAAATTCAAAGCCCTCAGTGAAAACCAACTGGCCACCACGGTCAAGGAATCGGCCCAGCAGATCTGGCTGGCGGGTCTCGGCGCCTTTGCCAAGGCCCAGGAAGAAGGCAACAAGGTCTTCGATGCCTTGGTCAAGGAAGGCGAGAGTATCCAGAAGAAGACCCGCAAGGTGGCCGACGAGAAGATCGCCGAAGTGGCCGGCAAGGCCGCCGGCACCTGGGACCGCCTGGAGCAGGTTTTTGAGGATCGCGTTGCCCGGGCGCTGTCGAGCCTCGGCGTCCCGACCAAGAAGGACATCGACAAGCTGTCCAAGCGCGTGGCCGAACTGACCACCGTCGTGCAGAAACTCACCGAAGCCCAGGAAGCGGCCGAGGCCGCGACCAAGAAGCCGCCGGTGGCGACCAAGGCCGCGGCCACCAAGGCTGCCTCTCCGGCCCGCAAGCCGGCGGTAGCCAAGGCCAAGGCGGCGGAAGCCGCCGCCCCCGCCGCCGAGAAGGCCGCACCCACCGCCTGACGGGATGGCGGGGTGAGGGTGTCCCGTGGGGCACCCGGCCAGCAGTTGGTATTCCGAGATGCCCGGCGACGACCGGGCATCCGCAAAATTGGGGGACGACACTTTGGCGCGGATCGGCATAGCACTGGCGGGCGGTGGCCCCCTCGGCGGAATCTACGAAGTCGGTGCCCTCGCCGCCCTGGACGAAGCCATCCAGGGCATCGAACTCACCGCAGCCGACATCTTTGTCGGCGTCAGTTCCGGCGGTTTCATCGCCGCCGCCTTGGCCAACGGCATTACGCCGGCACGCCTCACGCGCATGCTGGTGGAAAACAACACCGAGGATGTCTTCGATCCGGAAATGCTTCTGCGGCCGGCCCTGGGCGAATATCTGGAGCGCCTGTTGTCGGTACCGCCGCTGATCGCCACCGCGTTCTGGGAGTATTTGTCCGACCCCTGGCACCATGGCCTGTTTGAATCCTTCCAGCGCCTGTCCCGGGCCATTCCCACCGGTATCTTCGACAATCGCGGGATCGACCGGGTGCTGCGCAAGATGTTCTCCGCCCCTGGGCGCACCAACGATTTTCGCCAATTGCGGCGGCGCCTGTTCCTGGTCGCCACCGATCTCGATTCCGGCGAATCCGTCGCCTTCGGCGCCGATGGCCACGACGACATTCCGATCTCGACGGCGGTCCAGGCCAGTGCCGCCCTGCCGGGACTGTTCCCGCCGGTCCGCATCGACGGCCGCTACTTCGTCGATGGCGCCCTGATCAAGACCCTCCATGCCTCGGTGGCCCTCAAGGACGGCGCCGATCTGGTCTTCTGCATCAATCCCCTCGTTCCGTTCGACGCCGAACTGGCTGCCCGGCGCAATGCCCAGGAACGCCACAGCCTGAACGAAGGCGGTCTGCCGGTCGTGCTCTCGCAAACCTTCCGCGCCATCATCCACTCGCGCATGCGGGTTGGCATGGATCGCTACAAGCATCAGTACGGCAATGCCGATGTGGTGCTGTTCGAGCCGACCCGCGACGACGGCGAGATGTTCTTCAACAATGTCTTCAGTTATCGCGACCGGCGCCGCCTGTGCGAACACGCCTACCAGCGGACCCGCGTCGACCTCTACCGGCGGCGCCACGAACTGCAGCCCATTCTGGCCCGGCACGGCCTGCACCTGGACCTGGCCATACTCAAGGATCATGAGCGCTCGCTGCTGCCACGGACCCGGCGGAGCCGCCGCGGCGAACTGCAGGCCTTGACCCGTTCCCTGGACGATTCCCTGAACGATCTCCAGCGCTGGCTCGAAGCGCGCCACGGTGGGTAGTGGTATTCTGACCGGTGGAGACCAACCACCGGTAACGGGCATGGAAAAAAAACCAAAGCGGCGCACCCGGGAGCGCATTCTGGAGACCGCCCTGCGACTATTCAATGACTTTGGCGAACCGAACGTCACCACCACGGTGATCGCCGACGAAATCGAAATCAGCCCGGGCAATCTCTACTACCATTTCCACAGCAAGGACGAGATCGTCAATGCCCTGTTCGGCGATTTCGAGCGGGAAATGGAGACCCAGCTCTCCCCCCCCGGCGGCAAGCCGACCGTCGCCGAAGACATCTGGCTCTTCCTGCATCTGCTGTTCGAGACGATCTGGCGCTATCGCTTCTTCTACCGGGACATCAACGATCTGCTGACGCGCAACCGCCTGGTCGAAACCCATTTCCAGCGCATCCTGGCGCACAAGGTGCAAACCGGTATCGTCATCTGCGACGGATTGGCCGCCAGCGGCACCCTGGAAGCGAAGCCGGGGGAGATTGTCGCCCTGGCCACCAACATGACCGTGGTCGCCACCTACTGGCTATCCTACGAGCATGTGCGCAATCCCCGCGGCAAGCCCGACATCGGCCGCGGCGTCTATCAGGTGATGTCCCTGGCCGCGCCCTTCCTGCAGGGGGAAGCCCGGGAGTTGTTGCAGCGGCTGTCCAACGAATATGTCGACAAAAAATAGGAGGAGAACATGAATACCTGGAAGCCTTTTCCCTACCCGGACAAGAGCTATAACTATTTCGGTCCGGCCCTGAAGAACAACTGGCCCCGGCTGCACCAAGGGGACTGCGAACCCTACCCGGAGGATGGGGCGATCCAGGAAGCCTGGCGCGCCTATCATGGGGGCGATTTCGGCAATGCGCTCGAACTGGGGGTCTCCGCCGGGGTCGCCGGATACACCGTGGCCAACAAGGCGGCGATGATCTACGCCAACTATCTCGAAGACGACCCGGACCGCCGGCTGAACCTGCTGCTCCAGATCGGCGAGCGCTGCGAAGAACAGCAGAAGATCGACCCGGACAACCCCAACGCCTGGTATATCCACGCCTACGCCCTGGGTCGCTACAGCCAGGGGATCTCCGTCGCCAAGGCCCTGGCCCAGGGACTGGGGGGCAAGATCAAGACCAGCCTGGAAAAGACCCTCGCCCTGCAGCCGGCCCATGCCGACGCCCACATCGCCCTGGGCACCTGGCACGCCGAAATCATCGACAAGGTCGGGAGCGTGGTGGGCGGCCTCACCTATGGCGCCAAGAAGGACGCCGGCGAACGGCACTATCGTCAGGCCCTGGAACTCAATCCCCACTCGGCCATCGCCCGCACCGAATACGCCAACGGCCTGGTCATGATGTACGGCCGGGGCAAGGTCAAGGAGGCGGAGAAACTCTATGCCGAGGCGGCCGCCTGCACCCCCGCCGACGCCATGGAACGCCTTGACATCGAAG
>CAZEOR010000361.1:0-3468 GCA_964513695.1 uncultured Thiobacillus sp. | reverse complement strand
AACACTGGCTGCTGGACCCCCTGGGTATCCAGTACCTGCGCCTGCTCGCCTTCATCCTCATGATTGCCGCCGTGGTGCAGTTCACCGAAATGGTGATCCGCAAGGTGAGTCCCGGCCTGTATCAGGTGCTGGGCATCTACCTGCCCCTCATCACCACCAACTGCGCCGTGCTGGGCCTGGCCCTGCTCAACGTCCAGGAAAAGCACGCCTTCGCCCCCAGCCTGATGTACGGCTTCGGTTCCGCCGTCGGATTCACCCTGGTGCTGCTGCTGTTCGCCGGCCTGCGCGAGCGCCTGGCCCTGGCCCAGGCCCCCGCCGCCTTCTCCGGCGCCCCCATCGGTTTCGTCGTCGCCGGCCTGCTGTCCCTGGCCTTCATGGGCTTCGCCGGCCTGGGCGCGGGCTGAACGAGAGGGGTTCGAGAACATGATTTCCGCCATCGCCAGTCTCGCCAGCCTGGGTTTGGTCCTGGGCCTGATCCTGGGTTATGCCGCCAAACGCCTGGCGGTGGAAGGCAACCCCCTGGTGGCCGAACTGGAAGCCATGCTGCCCGGTTCCCAGTGCGGCCAATGCGGCTTTCCCGGTTGCGCCGGCGCCGCCCAGGCCCTGGCCGACGGCAGCGCGCCGGTGACCCTGTGCCCGCCCGGCGGCCGCGATGTGGTGGTGGCCCTGGCAGCCAAGCTGGGAATCGAAGCCGACCTGTCCGGGGTGAAGGAAAGCGTGCCCAGCATCGCTGAAGTCAAGGAAGAGATCTGCATCGGCTGCACCCGCTGCTACAAGGTGTGCCCCACCGACGCCATCATGGGCGCGGCGAAACAAATCCACGTGGTGTTCAGGGAGGCCTGCACCGCCTGCGGCAAATGTGTGGACGTTTGCCCCACCGAGGCGCTTTACATGCGCCCGGTACCGGTGACCCTGCAATCCTGGTATTGGCACAAACCGAACATGGAAGTGGCGGCGGCATGAACCTGGCATCCTACTTCTCCAAGTTCCGCATGCGCGGCGGCGTCCATCCGGAAGGCCGCAAGGAACTGTCAGCGGACATTCCCATCCGGGTTCTGCCCCTGCCGGAGCGGCTGTTCGTCTCCCTGCAACAGCACATCGGCGCCCCGGCCAATGCGGTGGTGCAGGTGGGCGACACGGTGCTCAAGGGCCAGCTCATCGCCGCCAGCACCGGCGCGGTGTCGGCGCCGGTGCACGCGCCCACCTCCGGCCGTGTCGTCGCCGTGGGCGACTACACGGCGCCCCATCCTTCCGGCCTGCCGGTGCCCACCATCACCCTCGAAGCCGACGGCGACGAGCGCTGGATAGAGTTCAATCCGCCCGCCGATCCGTTCGCCCTGTCCCCCGAGGAGATCGCCACCCGCGTCGGCGCGGCGGGCATTGTCGGCCTGGGTGGCGCTGCCTTCCCCTCGGCGGTGAAGCTCAACCTGAGCCGGCGCAGCGGCGTCACCACCCTGATCATGAACGGCGGCGAGTGCGAGCCCTATCTCACCTGCGACGACCGCCTCATGCGCGACCGGGCGCCGGAAGTGGTCGCCGGCATCCGCCTGATCCTGCGCGCCGTGGGCGCGAGGGAAGTGCTGGTTGGCATCGAGGACAACAAGCCGGAAGCCATCGCTGCCATGACGGCCGCCGCCGCCGGCACCGAGGTCCAGGTCCGGGCCGTGCCCGCCATGTATCCCATGGGCTCGGAAAAACAGCTCATCCAGGCCCTCACCGGCAAGGAAGTCCCCGCCGGCGGCCGCGCCGCCGACATCGGCATGCTGGTGCACAACGTCGGCACCGCCTTCTCCGTGGCCCAGGCCCTCAAGCTGGGCCGGCCCCTGGTGTCCCGCATCGTCACCGTCAGCGGCGGCGCCGTCGCCGCCCCCGGCAATCTGGAGGTGCTCATCGGCACGCCGGCCCAGGCCCTGTTCGCGGCCAGCGGCGGCTTCCGGCAAACCCCGGCGCGCCTGGTCATGGGCGGTCCCATGATGGGCCAGCAGTTCACCAACCCCCTGGTGCCGGTCATCAAGGGCACCAGCGGCGTGCTGGCCCTGACCCCCGCCGAGATCGGCCTACCACGCCGTTCGCCGGGCCGCCCCAAGAGCGGCGTGGCCCCCTCGGGGGGCAGCTCGGGCGATTTATCCGAGCTGGGGGCGCAAGTTCGCCAGCCCGCGCCCTGCATCCGCTGCTCCACCTGCGTGCGGGCCTGCCCGGTGGGTCTGCTGCCCCTGGAGATGGCCGCTCACATCCGCGTCGCCGACCTGGGCGGCGCCGTGGACCTGGGCCTGAAGGACTGCATCGCCTGTGGCTCCTGCTCCTACGTCTGCCCGGCCCACATTCCCCTGGTGCACTTCTTCAACTACGCCAAGGGCGAACTGGCCGCCAAGGAACGCGGCAAGATGAAGCAGGACGCCACCAGGAAGCTGGCGGAGGAACGCACCGCCCGAATGGAACGTATCACCCGGGAGCGGGAGGAAGCCGCCAAGGCTCGCGCCGCCAAGAAAGCCGCCGCCGACGCGGCGAAGAAGGCGGCCGCCGAGGCCGCCGCGAAGGCTGCGGCGGAGAAGAAAGAGGCGGAGGCGGTATGAACGAAAACACCGTCAAGTCCTGGGTGATCCACTTCCCCCTTTCCCAAAGGGGGGCTGAGGGGGATTTAGCAACATCACCCATCCCAAGCCCCGTCAAATCCCCCCTGACCCCCTTTGCAAAGGGGGGAAAGCCCCGTTGGAGCGTTTCGCCATGACCCCCCCCGCCCACTCCCCCCACGCCCACGCGCCGTCCAGCGTCGGCCAGGTCATGGCGACGGTGATGGTGGCCCTGGCGCCGGCCACCCTGTTCGGCTTCTGGCTCTATGGCTGGCCCGCCTTCAACCTGTGGGCGGTGGCCGTGCTCACCGCCCTGGCCACGGAAGCGGCCACCCTGGGGCTGCAAAAACGGCCGGTGAAACCCGCCCTCATGGACGGTTCCGCCGTTCTCACCGCCTGGCTGCTGGCAGTTTCGCTGCCGCCCTGGGCGCCCTGGTGGATCGCGGCGGTGGGCGGCCTGTTCGCCATCCTGGTGGGCAAGCAGGTGTTCGGCGGCCTGGGCCAGAACGTGTTCAACCCGGCTATGGCGGCGCGGGTCATGCTGCTCATCGCCTTCCCCGTCGAGATGACCATGTGGACCACGCCGGGCAGCTTCGCCGGCGCCCACCTGCCCGGCTTCCTGGACGGGTTGGCGGTCACCTTCGGCGGTGCCCACATGGACGGCATGGCCAGCGCCTCCCTGCTCGGCCACGTGAAGACCGAATTCACCCGGGGCGTGGACCTGACTCACAGCCTGCCCGCCCTGTTCTCCGCACACCAGACCGGCCTTGCCGACGCCGCCTGGGGCGCCCGCGCCGGCAGCCTGGGGGAGACCTCCGCGCTCTTGCTCCTGGCCGGCGGCGTGGTGCTCATCGCCCGCCGCGTCATCACCTGGCACGCCCCCGTGGCCATGCTGCTG
>CAZEOR010000360.1:0-3469 GCA_964513695.1 uncultured Thiobacillus sp. | reverse complement strand
CGTCTGGCCGCCACGGTGTTCGACACCGCCTCTGAAGCCATCGTCATCGCCGACCGCTCGCGCCAAATCGTCGCCGCCAACCCGGCCTGCGTGAAAATTCTGGGCTATCCGGTGGACGCCATGCTGGGCTTCGAGCTGAGCCTGATGGATAAGGACATTCAAGTCGGTGCCCCGGCCGTGTCCTGGCCTGAAGTGTGTGGCCACGATCGCTGGCAGGGCGAGGTGTTCCTGAAACGCAGCGATGGCGAAGCCTTCCCGGCCTGGCTGTCAGCCGCCACCGCGCGGGACAAGGATGGCCAGGTGACCCACCATGTCCTGGTGTTCATGGACATTTCCGAACAGAAGCGGCGCGAGGCGGAAGTCCTCGATCTCAACGAGGAGCTTCGCGCCGCCAGGGATGAACTGGAACGTCGGGTGGAAGAACGCACCCATGAACTGGTCGACGCGCGGGATGCCGCCGAATTCGCCAACAAGGCCAAATCCCAGTTCCTCTCACAGATGAGCCACGAACTCAGGACACCCATGAACGCCATCCTTGGCTTCACGGAACTGCTCCACACCGATAGCGCGACGCCCCTGAACGCCGACCAGAAGGAATGCACCACTGAAATCCTGCGCGCGGGCCGGCACTTGCTCGACCTGATCAACGACGTGCTCGATCTGGCCAAGGTTGAAGCCGGGAAATTAAGCCTCAGCAAGGAGCCGACACGGCTTGGCGAGGTTTTTCACGATTGTTTGGACATGATCCGGCCACTGGCGGATCAGCGCAGTATCCAAATCAGCCAGAACTGCGCCGGCCTCGACGATATTCTGGTGCTGGCGGACCGCACCCGACTCAAGCAGGTGCTCATCAACGTGTTGTCCAATGCGGTGAAATACAACCGGGATGAAGGCCGCATCGACATCGATTGCCGGGTATCCGGCGGGCGCCTGCATCTGGGTGTGAGGGACACCGGTCTTGGCATCAACACCGAGGATATTCAGCGCCTGTTCCAGCCCTTCGAGCGCTTCGGTCCGGCAAGAAAAACCCAGGAAGGCACCGGCATCGGCCTGGCCCTTTCGCAATGCCTGATTGAGCTGATGGGTGGGCGGATCACCGTGGAGAGTATTTCCGGTGTGGGCAGCACCTTCTGGATCGAACTGGATTTGCTTCCCAGCCTTGATCATGCCGGCGGGGAGCGGCCCCCCGCCGTTGCCGCCTTGGGCGACACGAGTTATCTGGATGGACGCTGCGTGCTGTATGTGGAGGACAACCCCACCAACCTGCATTTCATGCGGGCCTTGTTCAACACATTGCCAGGCGCGCGTCTGGTCACGGCCGACTTGCCGGAAGAGGGTCTGGGGCTGGCTTTGACGGAACACCCCGACTTCATCCTGTTGGATATCGGCCTGCCCGGCATGGATGGCTACGAACTGCTGGCCTGCATGAGGAGGGAAGCCGCCCTGAACGCCATACCCATCGTCGCCTTGAGCGCGAACGCGATGCCCGAGGATGTCGAACGCGGATTGCAGGCGGGATTCTCGGAATATCTCACCAAGCCTGTCAGGGTGGATCAACTGCTGGCCGTCATGGTGCGGCTCCTGTGCCGGAAGAATGAGTCCTGAGGGTTGCCATTCGATCGGACTTTCTTCCCCCGTCGCATCGATCAACAGGGCTTCAGATTGGTGCCGCATGCACCAGAATACGGCATCCGACTAGAAAAAATCTTCGCCCAGGCATGGGCGAGTTGAATTAATGACAAGCAATAACAATAAGTTATGAGTAACTCAAGGTGTGGCACGCTTAGTGCTATTCCTGCATGGAATATTACGAATATTCAAACCGGTAATATCCCACGCACATAGGAGTACACCATGGTTCTCAAACGGTTCGGTTCCTCATTCAAGCATTGGGTCACACGGCTGGCATTTCCCTTTGTCGCCGCCCTCGCGGTTTCCGCCCAGGCCGCCGCGCCCCTCAAGATCGGCTACAGCGACTGGCCGGGCTGGGTCGCCTGGCAGGTGGCCATCGACAAGGGCTGGTTCAAGGAGGCGGGCGTGCCCGTGAGCTTCGAATGGTTCGACTACTCGGCTTCCATGGACGCCTTCTCCGCCGGCAAGATCGACGCCGTCACCATGACCAACGGCGATGCCCTGGTCACCGGCGCTGCCGGTGGCAAGAGCGTCATGGTCATGCTTACCGACTACTCCAACGGCAACGACATGATCGTCGGCAAGCCCGGCATCAAGTCTCTCAAGGATCTGAAGGGCAAGAAGGTCTCGGTGGAAGTGGGTCTGGTGGAACACCTGCTGCTGCTGAACGGTTTGAAGAAGGCGGGCCTGAAGGAATCCGACGTCAAACTGGTCAACGCCAAGACCAATGAGATGCCCCAGATGCTGGCTTCCGGCGACGTGGCCGCCGTGGGGGCCTGGCAGCCCATCTCCGGTCAGGCCATGAAGGGCGTGCCCGGCGCCAAGCCCATCTACACCTCCGCCGACGAGCCCGGCCTGATCTATGACGTGCTGGCCGTGAACCCCGCCAGCGCAAAGCAGCGCAAGGCCGACTGGGTCAAGGTGGTGAAGGTGTGGGACAAGGTCGTGAAATACATCAACGATCCCAAGACCCAGCCCGACGCGGTGAAGATCATGGCGGCCCGCGTGGGTGTCACGCCGGAAGCCTATCTGCCCCTGCTCAAGGGCACCAAGCTGCTGAGCCTGGACGAGGCCAGGAAGATCTACGTCAAGGGTGACGGCTTCAAGACCCTCTACGGCTCCTCCAAGGTGGCTGACCAGTTCAACGTCGCCAACGGTGTCTACAAGGCCGCCCAGGACGTGGACAGCTATCTGGACGCGTCCTTCACCAACGCCAAGTAATCCATCCACCACGGCACGGAGCGGACGGGCATGATCGCCAACTGGTTCGGAGGCCCCCTGGGCTTCGACGCGCGCAAGCGCACCCTGCTGGGGATCGGCTCGTTCCTGCTGCCGTTGCTGGTCTGGTGCCTGGTGAGTTACGTCCCCTTCGTCTGGCACCCCAAGGTCCAGGTCACGGAACCCGGCGGCGTGGACTACTTCCAGGTGGGCATGCTGGTGGACAAGGCCCAGTTCCAGGACGAGGCCGCCACAGCGCGGGAAAAGAATCTGGCCGCCCCCGCCGGCATCCCCGCCAACCCCATCTACCTGCCCGCGCCCCATGAAGTGGCGAAGGCGTTCTACACCGGCTTCGCCAAGCAACCCGTCCAGAAGGACGCGCCCTGGCTCCATGAAAGCCTGTGGCACAGCATCCAGATCATCTTCTGGGGCTTCGTGCTCTCTTCCATCGTCGGTGTGCCCCTGGGCATCCTGGCCGGCACCTACGCCACCATGGGCCGGCTTTCCGAGCCCTTCATCGAATTCTTCCGCTACCTGCCGGCGCCCGCCTTTGGCGCGCTTGCAGTGGCCATCCTGGGCATCTACGGCCCGCAGGCCCGCAAGTATATCGTCGCGCTCG
>CAZEOR010000359.1:0-3510 GCA_964513695.1 uncultured Thiobacillus sp. | reverse complement strand
AGGCCATCACCAGCGCCCGGCCGGTGGACGAGATCCTGTTCGAGAAGCTGTCCGACTTCGTCGCCAAGGCGCCCGACATGGATAAGCGCAGCGGCGCCAGCAGCAAGCTGGGCCTGTCCGCCGCCTTCGCCTGGGTGGACAACGACAACAGCATCAAGGCCGAGGTGGCCGGCGGCGCCCACGTCACCGCCCACGGCCGCCTGGATGTCATCGCCAAGGCCGAGGAAAGCCTGGCCTTCGAAACCTCGGCGGCGGTGGATCAGCGGGAGCTGGATAGCCAGAAGGAGGGCGATCCCAACAAGCCCGAGGACAAGAAAAAGGTGGCCATTTCCGCATCCGTGGCGGTCATCGATGTGTCCCACCACGCCGACGCCCTCATCGGTGACGGCGCCGTGATCAACGCCGACGGTCCCATCACCGTGGTGTCCCAGAGCCTGGTCACACCCTTCTGGCAACAGTGGCTGGACATCGTGGACGCCTTCAAGACCATGGACTGGAACAGCGCCACGGCCTGGAAGAAACTGGGCGAAAACCTGTATGAGCTGGCCGGCGATCCGGTTGGCGCCACCTCCTGGACCCAGACCGCGGTGGAAAGCGAGAAACTGGCCTTCGCCGGCACGGTGGATTTCTTCACCCTGGACCAGAAGGCCACCGCGAAGATCGGTGCCGCGAACATCAACGCCGGCGTGGCGAATCCCACCGCATCCCAGGACGTGACCGTATCGGCCCAGGCCACTCACGGCATCCTCAACCTGGTGGGCGTGCCGGAATTCGATCCCTCATCCATCGGCAGCGGCAGCAGCGACAGCGGCAGCGCCGGCTTCGGCGGCTCCTACCACCAGTTCAACCTTACCGGCGGCAGCGACGCTTCCATCGCCCGGGGCGCGATAGTGAAGGCGGACGACGTGGTGGTGGCGGCGGATACCAGCTTCTACGACATCACCCTGGCGGAAACCGTCGGCAAGGCCGGCAAGGTCTCCATCAACGGCGCCTTCTCCCTGGTCAACACCGACGTCTCCACCATTGCCCAGATCGGCTCCGGCGTGGCGGTCACCGCCAACGACGTGCTGGTGCAGGCCCAGGACGACAGCCTTCTCGTCAACGTGGCCGGCGGCGTGGCCCGCTCCGGCAGCGTGGGCGTCGGCTTTTCCATCGCCATCAACGACGTGGACCGGGAAACCCGCGCCCTCATCGGCAACCGGGCTTCCGAAAACGGCGCGGGCGGCAGCCTCGCCGCCAGCGGCAACCTGCTGCTGGACGCCGAGGCCTCCGGCACCCAGGGCGCCTTCACCGTGGCCGGCTCCGGCCCGGCGGGGCAGGACGACCCCAAGGCCAAGGGCGGCGACGGCGCCAAGACCAACGCGAAGGATTCCGGCCAGCAGGGCAAGTCCGGCGTCGGCATCTCCGCCGCAGTTTCCATCAACCTGGTGGAGGACACCACCGAGGCCGCCATCGCCGATCTGACCAGCGTTAACGTGTCCGGCACCGGCGCCAGCAGTGTGGCGGTGGATCGGGACGGCGACGGCACGGCGGACGCCACGGTCAATCTGGCCCGGGGCCTCAAGGCGCGGGCACTGAACGACACACTGGCCCTGGCCGGGGCGGGGGCGCTGACCATCGCCACCGACAAATCCGCCGGCCTGGCCGGTGCCTTCACCTGGAACCAGTTGGTGAAGGACACCCGCGCCACCATCGCCGACGCCAACGTCACCGTGGTGGGCGGCGGCGTCAACCTGGACGCCGACAACACCGGCGCCATGTGGTCCATCTCCGCCGGCGGTTCCGCCGGCGACAAGGTGGGCATCGCCGGCTCCGTCTCCTACAGCAACGTCGACAACGTCACCGAGGCGGCCATCGACAACGCCAGCGTGGACGCGGATTCCACCGTGGTGTTGGATGCCAGGGACGATTCCGACATCCGCAGCGTGGCCGGTTCCGCCAGCTACGGTGGCAAGGCCGGCGTGGGCGCGGCGGTGGCCATCTCCACGGTGGATTCGGACACCACCGCCCGCATCAGCGGCGCCGGCAAGACCGTCAACGGCGATGCCGGCGTGGGTGCCACCGCCACCAACGATAATTCCATCGTCGCCGTGGCGGCCGCCGTCGGCGCCTCCCAGGGCGTGGCCGCCTCCGGCGCGGTGACCTGGAACGTCATCAGCAACAAGACCGAGGCCACCCTAAGCGGCGCCACAGTGACCGCCAGCGGCAACGCGGTGAACCTGGACGCGGACGACACGGCGGACATTTTCGCCATCTCCGGCAACGCGGCGATTTCCACCGGCCAGGGTTCCGTGGGCATCTCCGCCAGCTACAACGAGATCGACAACGAAACCTATGCCCGCGCCACGGGTGGTTCCCTCTCCGGCACCAGCGTGCGGGTCGAGGCGACCGAGGATGCCACCATCAAGGCCATCGCCGCAGGCGGTTCCGGCTCCTCCAAGGTGGCGGTGTCCGGCTCCCTGGGCGTCAACACCATCGGCAACATCACCGAGGCCTCCAGCAGCGGCACCACGGTCAACACGGCGGGCGACGCCACTGTGCGCGCCGTCGACAACTCCGACATCTTCTCCATCACCGGCGCCGTGGGCGCGGCCGGCAACGGCGCGGTGGGCGCCTCCGGTTCCTACAACCACATCGGCTCCACGGTCACCGCCCGGATCTCCGGCGGCACGGTGGACGCGGCCAACGTGCTGGTGGATGCGGAACGCAGCGCCAAGATGGAAGTCTGGGCCGTGGCTGGCTCCGGCGCCGGCACCGCCGGCTTCGCCGGTTCCATCGCCTTGAATGACATCGGCGGCGTCACCACCGCCAGCATCAACGGCGGTGCCGACGTGGAAGCCAGCGGCAACGCCCTGGTCACCGCCGAGTCCGACGACGAGATCGAAGCCCGTGCCGGCGCCATCGGCATCGGTGGCAGTGTGGGCGGGGCCGGTTCCATCGCCTTCAACAACATGCATGCCGACACCCTGGCCCAGGTCACTGGCGTCAACACCCAGGTCACCGCCCTGGGCAACGGGGGCCTGGCCCAGGTGGACAACGGCCAGTTGAACGCCCTCACCGGACTGCCGTCCGCCCAGCCCCTGGCCGGGCGCCAGAAGAAGGACAGCCTGCGCGGCGTCGCCGTGGTGGCCTCGTCCACCGCCCAGGTGGAGAACTTCGCCATCAGCGCCGGTGGCGGCGGCAGCACCGGCGTGGCCGGTACCCTGTCGGTAGCCATGATGACCGGCTACACCTCGGCGGAAGTGACCGACAACGCCACGCTCAACACCAGCTTCGGCGGCAACGAGCAGGAAGCCCGGGTCGCGGCCTACCACCACGACAACCTGGCCTCCGGCTCCGGCGGCGGCGCCATCGGCGGCGACGTGGGGGCGGGCGGCGCCATGGACACCCTGATCGGCTCCCATATCACCACCGCCGAGGTGAACAAGGCCACCGTGCAGGCCCGCAAGGCGGTCAGCGTGGACGCGGGCGCCACCACCGAGATCGCCCAAGCGGTCATTGGCCTGGGCG
>CAZEOR010000358.1:0-3536 GCA_964513695.1 uncultured Thiobacillus sp. | reverse complement strand
ATGGGGCTGCGTTGCTCCTTGTAGGCCGGGTACCAGGCGTCGCGGAAGGTCGGGCCCTTGGCGTCGAACACGCAGGCGGCGTAGGCGCTGGGATAGTCCTTGCGCAGCTTCTTCAACATGTTGATCACGCCGTAGAGGGCGCCGGTGGGGAAGCCTTCCGGATTGCGCAGATCGGGCAGGGCGTGGAAGGCGCGGTAGAGGTAGGACGAGCCGTCCACCAGGAGCAGGGTGTGGGTCATGGGGGCCTCCAGGGGGTGGCGCATTGTAGTCGGCGGGGGTTCGATCGTCCGATGCCCGGTCTACAATCCCGGCATCCCCATCCGGCGATGATCCCATGAGCAGACCCAAGATCCCCAACCAGTTCGACCCAGGCGGCAGCCATGAGGCCATTCTGTCCGCCCGGGAATCCTGGCGCATGTTCGAGATCATGGCCGAATTCGTGGAAGCCACCGAGCGTCTGGCGCCCATACGGCCAGCGGTGAGCATATTCGGCAGTGCTCGCATCCTGCCTGATTCTGCCTATTACATGCTTACGGAAAGCATTGCCCGCAAACTGTCCGACGCAGGTTTCGCGGTCCTTTCCGGGGGGGGGCCTGGGGTGATGGAAGCCGCAAACAAGGGTGCCTTCTTCGGCAAGTCACCCAGCGTGGGCCTCAACATCCAGTTGCCTCACGAGCAGCACACCAACGCTTTCCAGGACATCAGCCAGACATTCCGGCATTTTTTCGCGCGCAAGGTGATGTTCGTGAAGTTTGCCAGTGCCTATGTGGTCATGCCCGGCGGCTTCGGCACCCTGGACGAGTTGATGGAGGCGCTGACCCTGGTGCAGACCGGCAAGACCCGGCGCATTCCCATCATCCTGGTGCAGTCCTCGTTCTGGGGCGGACTGGTGGAATGGTTCCGCAATAGTCTGGTGCGGGAAGGCATGATCGATCCTGCCGATATGGCGCTGATTCAGGTCATCGACGAGCCTGATCAGGTGGTGGAGGCCATCTTCCGCCATTACGAGACGCGCGGTTTTCAGCCCTCGGCCCAGGAACGGGAAATCCTGCTCAATCTCTGATGGGACTAAAATGAAAGTGTTTCCCCCGAGGTTCCTACCATGCGTATCTTCGTTCTGTTGCTCGCAAGCATGCTTGCCATCCCGGCGGCGTTCGCCGCAGATAAACCGCCCCGGCTCGAACCCCTGCCCGACATTCCGCCACCCCCAGGCATGGTGGACCCGGCCCTGGAGCCCCAGATCACCATCGTTCAGCGTGGCGAGGATCGCATCGAGGAATTCCGCATCAAAGGCCGGCTTTACATGATCAAGGTGACGCCGCCCCATGGTAAACCCTACTTCCTGATCGACCAGCGCGGTGACGGTCAGATGCGCAAGTACGATGATCTTTCGCCGAACTTCCAGGTACCCATGTGGGTCATTCACGAATTCTGAACAGCCTGCCTTCATAATGAGTATGCCGCCGCGCAAGCGGCGGTTTTCGTTTGACGACAGCACAAGTGTGATCACCGCCCCTATGTCACCTCTCACCATTGCCCGCCCTCCCACCATTGCCGGCCTGACCTGGATCAAGGAGGGCTGGCGCCTGTTCAAGCTTGCACCGGTTCCCTGGACCGGGATGACCGCCCTGGTATTCCTGGTGTTGATGGGGTTCGGCATGCTTCCGGTGGTGGGCGGGCTGCTGGTGCATGTTCTATCGCCCTTCGTCGTTGCCGGCTTTCTTGCCGCCAGTCGGGGCGGAGAACGGGGTGAACCGATCACCTTCGTCTATCTCGGCGCGGGCTGGCGCGAAGGCCGCGACGCCCTGCTGGTTATCGGTGTGGCCTACATGCTGGCGACCTTGCTGATTTTTCACCTGGTGGGCTTTCTCACCGGTGGCGATCTGGAAGCCCTGCTGCGCCAGGCACAGAATCCCGGCGCCCTGACACCGGAGGAGGCGGAACGCATGGTGTCCACAGCGCTTCCGGCCCTGGGCCTGGGCTCCCTCTTGTTCGCTCCCCTGCTCATGGCTACCTGGTTTTCACCCGGCCTGGTGCTGTTCGAGCGTTTCCCGGCTGGCCGCGCCTTATGGTGGAGCTTTTGGGCATGTGCGGTGAACTGGCGCCCCATTCTTTACTACAGCCTGATCCTCGGTTTGGCCGGGATAGTGGCCGTGCTGATCCCTTTCGGCCTGGGGCTGCTGGTTTTCGTGCCTTGGACCCTGACGTCCACCTATGCCGCTTACCGGGACATCTTTGTTCCGGTCGAAAGCCCTGGACCATGAAGACGCGAGTCTGGCTGCTGCCCATGCTCCTGTTTCTTTGTATTCCGGCTGGAGCCACCGAGTCGGTGAGATTCAGCGATGCCCTGTACAAGAAATTCCATAATGCCCGCTGTCTTCAATGTCATCAGTTCAACAGCAAGCGCAGCAATGGCCGCAGCTATAACTCTCACAGTTCCCGCTATCTCTGTGACAACTGCCATACCCAGCGCATCACTGGCCTGCCCAAGGGCGAGTGGATGGCGCCCAACGACCGGATGGATTACACCGGTATGGGGCCTGCCGAAACCTGCCAACTGATCAAGCGCAATCTGGCGGGGGGGGATGTCAAGGACCGAATGACCCGCCACCTGCTCGAGGATGTACGTGTCCGTTGGGCCCTCGAGAACGGCATGACGCCCGCCGGCAGATTTCCTCCTGTGCCGGGCGGTTACGAGGAGTGGGCGCGGGACGTCCGGGCATGGATCGACGGTGGCATGCTGTGCGAATGAGCTCAAGCGCGGCTATTTTCCGGCACGGCTGAACTCTCTTGCCTGAACTTTCCTTTCTGGCCGCTTTCCTTACGGGACTGCTTGGCGGTGTCCATTGTGTCGGCATGTGTGGCGGCATCGTCGCTGCCATGTCTTTCCAGGCACCGGGGGGGTTACGCCCGGGCAGCCTCAATGCCTTGAGCTTTCATCTCGCTTACAACGCAGGCCGTATCGCCAGCTATACCTTGGTCGGCATGTTGGTTGGACTGCTCGGCTCCGCTGCATTCCTCTCCGATAGCCTGTTTCCTCTGCAACGGGGACTTTACCTGCTTGCTCAAGTCGTCCTTATCCTGCTCGGTCTCTATCTGGCGGGCCTGAACCAGTCGGTGCTCGTGATCGAACGGCTGGGTGGCGGCGTGTGGCGCAAGGTTCAGCCTGTGCTGGGCCGGCTGTTGCCGATCCGAAACCTGGGCCAAGCCCTTGCGGCCGGCGTGGCCTGGGGCTGGCTGCCCTGCGGCCTGGTCTACAGTGTGCTGGTCTCTGCCCTGGCATCGGGCAGCCCGTTGCACGGCAGCATGTTGATGCTCGCCTTTGGGCTGGGCACCCTGCCAAATCTACTGCTCATGGGCTGGATGGCGGAGCGGCTGCGCCAACTCACCCGCCAAGTATGGCTACGGCGAGTGGCGGGAATGGCAGTTGCTGGGTTGGGGATCTGGGGTCTGGTACGGCTCGTTGCCTGACTGGGCTACCGGGTACTGAAAGCGCGCGTGAACTCGGTTTTCATCGCCTTGCCCAGCACGTTGGC
>CAZEOR010000357.1:0-3538 GCA_964513695.1 uncultured Thiobacillus sp. | reverse complement strand
CCTGCGCGCCGCCTGGCCGGCCGTGCCGGAATCCGCCGATCTGGTGATGTACTGGTGGCATCACGCCGCCGGCCTGGCGCGGGCGGGCAAGCTGCAACGCTTTGGTTTCATTACCACCAACAGCATCCGCCAGACCTTCAACCGGCGCGTGCTGGAAGCCGCCTTGCTCCCTTCACCCTCCTCGGGAGAGGGGAGCCTGCACCTGGCCTTCGCCATCCCCGACCACCCCTGGGTGGACAGCGCCGATGGCGCGGCGGTGCGCATCGCCATGACCGTGGGCGCGCCGGGCCCCGGAGATGGCCTGCTGCAAACCTTGCAGGGTGAAGGCGGGGCGGATGGCGATGCGGTAACGGTGGCGCTGGCCAGAAAGACCGGGCGCATCCACGCGGACCTGAGCATAGGCGCGGACGTGGCGGGGACGAAGGGGTTGCGGGCCAACGGCGGCATCAGCTCGCCGGGCTTCAAACTGCATGGTGCCGGCTTCATCGTCACCCTGGAAGAAGCCGAGCGTCTGCACCCCTCCCCCTCCGGGGGAGGGGCGGGGGGAGAGGGAAGCCGGGTAGATGAGCCCCCCCTTGCTCCCTCATCTGGCCCTGCGGGCCACCTTCCCCCGGCGGGGGAAGGGGTGATTCGCCCCTACCGTAACGGCCGCGATCTCACCGACAAGCCCCGGGGCGTGGGGGTCATCGACCTCTACGGCCTGGAGGCAGACGCCGTCCGCCAGCGCTACCCGGCCATTTACCAATGGGTGCTGGAACGGGTGAAACCGGAGCGGGAGCACAACAATCGGGCCAGCTACCGGGATAACTGGTGGGTGTTCGGCGAGTCCCGCCGCGACTTGCGCGCGGCCCTGGCCGGCCTGCCCCGCTATATCGCTACGGTGGAAACCGCCAAGCATCGGGTGTTCCAGTTCCTGGACGCCGCCATCGCCCCGGACAACATGCTGGTGTGCATCGCCTTGGATGATGCTTATCACCTGGGGGTGTTGTCTTCATCCGTGCACGTGGTGTGGGCACTGGCTGCAGGTGGGCGGCTGGGCATGGGTAACGATCCGCGCTACAACAAATCCCGCTGTTTCGACCCTTTTCCTTTCCCCGACGCCACCCCCGAGCAGCAGGCCCGCATCCGCGCCCTGGCGGAGGAACTGGACACCCACCGCAAGCGCGTTCTTTCCCCTCCCCCGCAAGCGGGGGAGGGGCCGGGGGAGAGGGCTGGACTCACCCTCACCGGCCTTTACAACGTGCTGGAAAAACTCCGGTCCGGCGACCCCCTTTCCGCCAAGGACAAGGCCATTCACGAGGCCGGCCTGGTGTCGGTGCTAAAGCAGCTTCACGATGAACTGGACGCCGCCGTGCTGGAGGCCTACGGCTGGAAAGACCTGGACCCGGCCGACACTGACGCCCTCCTGGACCGCCTGGTGGCCCTCAACACCCAGCGCCGCCGGGAAGAAGCCGCTGGCCTGGTGCGCTGGCTGCGCCCCGCCTTCCAGAACCCCGCTGCCCAGACCGCCCTGGCGGCGGAGACCTCCAGCGAGACCGCCGTCCCCGTCGCCACGCCGGAGCCGCTGGCCAAACAAACCTGGCCCGCCACCCTGCCGGAGCAGGTGGCCGCCGTGGCCCGTGTGCTGGCGCAGACCGCCGTCCCCCTGTCCGAAGCCGACCTGGCCGTCCGCTTCACTGGCAAAGGCACCTGGAAGAAGCGTCTGCCCCAGCTCCTGGATACCCTGGCGGCCCTGGGCCGCGCGCGGGCGGTGAGCGGTGGGTGGATGGGCTGAGACGGGCTCACCCCATGAGCCCGTGAGGGGGCATGATGTCCATTCGACATGGATAGCCGGGAGCGGCCATGAATTTCTGCGATGGGTTTTTCTCGTTTCTGACCCACCTGTTTTGCTCGATGGTGGGCCTGATCCTGGTGCTCTTCGCCCTGTTGCTGCTCTGGGTGCTCTGGTCTCTCGCGCCCTGGCTGATCGTGGGCTTCGTGACGGTCATTCTGGCTTTCTTGTTCGTTCCGCCGTTGCGCCGCTGGCAGGATGAGTACACGCCGGGTTGGGATTGGACCAGATGGAAACGCTGATGCGCGCGCCCGTGTTCGAGACCACGGCGCGCCTGTGCTGGCGCCTGTGCCATGGCGAGATCATGTTGGACCCCGAAATGCCCAGCGTGACCTATTCGCTGACTCCGATTTTCTCCGGGTGCTCGGACAGACTCGCCGAGCGCAGCATTGTCTGGAATCTGTGGGCACTATTGGACAGCGTGCGCCGCCCCGGCGGCCACGACATCCTCACCTGCGAGTGTGGTTATCCGTCGGATGCGCGCCTGGAGGAAGCCGTCCTGGTGAGCCATCCGGATGATGCAACCGTGGTCTGGGAACTCGATATCCAGGGATTGAAGCCGGCTTTGGCCGATGATCTGGCCGGCTGGGGAGGTTTTGTCCGCCTTGTATTCCAGAGGCCGGAATATGAGGCGGATATCCGCGCAATGTTGCGGGAAGTACGGCGGACGCAGGGCGCGTCCATCCCCGTCACCGACTTGGTGGAGGTCCGTGGCCAAGGGTTCCTGGTCGAGAACCACCCCGAAATCCGGCATGTCGTCGCCGATCTGTTCGAACCTACGGTCCACGGCGATTTCGACGGGGAAGCGTTCGCGCAACTAGATGACGAAGCGGCCTGGCCGCGTGAACCCCTGTTCCCACCCGGGGCACGGGTGGAGATCGGTTATTTCGGCAATGAGCTTTGCCTGGTCGATGGCCGGGCCAGCCGGGTCTGGATCGAGCGTTGGTTTACCCGCTGGGCGGTGCTGGATGCCTATCGCCAGTGGGGTGAAACTTTCGTAAGGGCATACGCCTTGCCCAGGATATATCCGGGGATGAAAGCCCCGGCGGGTGTTGCTGACAACGAATTCGTCCTGCTCCCGGGAAGGGACATGGAAACCTGCCACCGCGCCGGAGAAGCATTCGCGGCCGCCTTGCGGCACTCACTTGAGGAAGGATGCACCGCGCCGGATGTGTCGGTCCGGTACCGGGGGCGGGAATTGCCCTGTGCTCAGTAGCGAAATTGGCTAGGTTCGAGAGGTGGCGGCGGGCTGGGCCGAGCTCCGCCTACGCTTGTCTGATCCAGTGTCGTGACTTACATTGAATGCATATTGGTAATTCATTTGGAGGCCGCCATGCGCAGCACCATCACCGAACGTGGCCAGACCGTGGTGCCCGCCGCCGTGCGCAAGCACTTCGGCTTGTCCCCTTCGGATCGACTGGAATGGGTGATCGAGGGGGACCACCTGCGGGTGCTGCCGGTGCCGGCGGACCCCATCGCCGCATTCAGGGGTCGGGGCAAAGGAGGCGGCACGGCACGCTTGCTGTCCGAGCGCCGGGCTGACGAGGCGGGCGAGGATGGCGAATGAGGCGCTGGTTGCTGGACACCTCCGCCCTGCTCACCCTGCGGGATGATGAAGCGGGGGCGGACGCGGTGGCCGAGGTGTTGCGCTTGGCACAGGGGGGAAAGGCCGTTTGCCTGGCGTGTTTCATCAGCCTGATGGAGGTC
>CAZEOR010000356.1:0-3541 GCA_964513695.1 uncultured Thiobacillus sp. | reverse complement strand
TCCATGGGCACCGGCGTGTTCGGCGGCATGCTCGCCGCCACCTTCATCGCCACCATTTTCGTGCCCCTGTTCTTCAAGTGGCTGTCGCGGGGCAAGTCGAGCCGGGTGATCGTCCAGGGTCCGGACGAGCCCGCCACCCAGCCCGCCGTGGAGGAAAAACCATGAATACCCGCGCCCCCCTCGCCCTGGCCGCGCTGACCCTGGCCCTGGCCGGTTGCGGCGCCCTCGGCCCCGATTACGCGCGTCCCCGATCCAGCCTGCCCGGCGCCTACACGGAAGCCGCGAAAACCGAAGCCCAGGCCCAGGTGGAACGGGAATGGTGGAAACTGTTCAAGGATCCGGTCCTGGACGATCTGGTGGGCAAGGCCCTGGGCCAGAACCTGGACCTCCAGGCCGCCGTCGCCCGCGTGGACGAAGCCGAGGCCGCCATGCGCGAAGCCGGCGCCGCCCTGACGCCATCCGTGGATCTGGACGGGGGCGCCAGCCGCAGCCGCTCCAGCACCAAGGCGGCGGTCTACAACGCCGCCATGCCGGTCTACCGCACCACCCACACCCTGGGTCTGTCCACCGCCTTCGAGCTGGACTTCTGGGGCCACCTGCGCCGCACCCGGGAAGCCGCCCGCGCCCAGGCCCTGGTCAGCCGCCACGCTCGCGACACGGTGGAAATCTCCCTGGCCGGCATGGTGGCCAACAGCTACCTGGCCCTGCGCGCCTTCGACGCCGAACTCGCGGTCAGCCGGGACTCACTGGACAGCCGCGAGGCCAGCCTCAGGATCGTCAACAGCCGGGTGGAAGGCGGCCTCGCCTCGCCCCTGGACCAGCGCCAGGCGGAAGGAGCCATGGCCGCCATCCGCGCCCAGATCGCCGGCCTGCGCCAGCAGCGCGCCATCACCGAGCACCAGCTCGCCTTGCTCACGGGCCAGCCCGAACTGCGCGTCGCGCCGGGCGACCTGCGCCAGCTGCCGCTGCCGCCCGTGCCCCCCGCCGGCCTGCCCTCCAGCCTGCTGGAAGCCCGCCCGGACCTGCGCCAGGCGGAAGAGGAACTGGTGGCCAACAACGCCCGCATCGGCGTCGCCAAGGCGGCCATGTATCCCACCATCTCCCTCACCGGCGGCCTGGGCGCGGAAAGCCGCCAGCTCTCCAACCTGTTCTCCGCCGGCGCCCGCACCTGGAGCCTGGGCCTGGGCCTGACTTTGCCCATCTTCGACGCCGGCGCCAACGAAGCCCGGCTCGACCAGGCCACAGCGCGCCAGAAGCAATCCCTCGCCGCCTACCAGAAGGCCTTGCAGACCGCCTTCAAGGAAGTCAACGATGCCCTGGTCGGCTTGCGCGAGAACGCCGAGGGCGAAGCCGCCCAGGATGCCCGCGTGGCCGCCGCCGACCAGACCCTGAAACTGGCCAGGGACCGCTACGAGGCCGGCTATTCCGGCTACCTGGAAGTGCTGGACGCCCAGCGCGCCGTCAACGACGCCCGCCTGTCCTACATCGGCACGCGCCAGTCCCGCCTCGCGGCGGCGGTGGATCTGTTCAAGGCGTTGGGCGGGGGATGGAAGGAAGAAGCGGCGAAATAGCAGTTACGCGCTTTTTCGGGGGCGGTGGTTGTTCTGATTCGGCGAGGACTGTTGTTGGCCATAAGCGCTGCTCAGCTTGGGGTAGGTTGAGCGAAGCCCAAGCTACGCTTACTGAACGAAGCCTCCTACCCCGCGCGGTGTAAATTCAGGATTACACCGTTGAGCGTGGCAGGATCAAGCGGGCTGTGTGCGGACATGATGGGCACGGGTGAGACAAGACATCGCAGCTCAGGCAGACGGTCAGACATAACCAGGCGCTCCAGATGGATGGTGCAAATGCACCATAAAATCACTTTACTGTTGGATGTCGTAGCGCAGCTGCTTAGTGCCACCAGATGCCATATCAGAAATAAATCTACGCTAACACATTGATAGATATTGAATAAATTCAAACACTCCATCACCTCCCGTTTGCTGGCCCACCTATTGCTTATTATTTTCGGTGGCGGCAGCACATCGCATAGCTAGCCGGAACGATTCCTTCAAGGAGAAACACCATGCGTCTCAAGACTTTGGTTTTATCGGCGGCGCTGGCTGTCAGTTTCGTTCCTGCAACCGTCGCGGCACAAGGCGTCAGCATCGGCTACCCAAGCTTCATTGATTACAACACCTGGGATCTGTATGGCTCGGCATCGGTGACCAACAGCACGCCGGGAAATGGGTTTACCTACAGCATTCTTAACCTGACCACAGCAGGCACAGGTGGCCAGGCCGGGGCGGCATTCGCGCCGAGCACGGTTACGCTGGATTTCGACCAGGCGTTCAATTTCAATTTTTCTTTCTACACTTCGCCCGGCTCCATAGCGGCGGGCGATGGCATGACGTTTGTTCTGACCAAGGATGACCCGGCTGCGTCGAATCTCGGGAATGCACCGGCAACGGGTGGCTCGAATTTGGGCTATGGCGGCAGCGGTCTGTCGGGATTCGCTTTTGCCATCGATACGTTCCACTTCGATGGCGAACCGGTTTCGCCAAGCATCCAGATTTTGTTTGATGGTTCCAACGCGCCGACCGCTTACACGGAAACCGGTTTGACCAGCCTTAATGACCCCAACTATTTTCAGTGGACGGCCAGTCTCGATTTCACGCCTTCCGGGAATAACGACCAGACAGGCACGTTAACGGGCAGGATCGATCAGTTTTATGGCAGCTTGTCGTACAGCGTTTCCGTCGTTCTTGTGGATGGGAATTTGCTCGGTATGCATAACGTTCCCCTTTACTACGGTTTCACGGCGGCCAACGGTCTGGCGGATGACGGGCATCATGTGTCATCGGCCATGGCCGTTCCCGAACCCGAAACCTACGCCCTGATGCTGGCAGGCCTGGGCCTGGTGGGCTGGATGGCACGGTGCAGGAAACAAGCCGAAGCTTGAGCTACGGTCGCTGGCTGTATACGACGGGGGCTGCGGCCCCCGTTTTTCATTGCCAGGAAGTTGAGCGTGACAGTCCGCTGAATTGCGGCCATGCCGTTTGTCATGACGCTCCCGACCATAACGATATCGACTTTCAGCCCTCACCCCTCACCCCTCACCCCTCACCCCTCAGATCAGGGTTCAATTCCTTCCCGCCGTCTTCCCAGTCGGCGTGTCCTTGACCCGGATTTCCCTTGAGCTGGCCACAGCTGCCGCCCGCTGGGCTGTGGCGGTGGCCGAGATGGTCAGGCTGCCCGACTGGGTGGGCGTGAAGTTGGCGCACACGGTGCGCTTCTCCCCCGGCGCCAGCTTGTCGAACTTCCAGGTCAGGCGGGCCGGGTCGCTCACGTCGGGGCCGCCGGAGACGCAGCGGACCTTGGCGCCGGCGGGGTAGGGCAGGGCGAGGGTGGCCTGGGGTTCGGGGAGTTCGCCGACGTTTTTCAGGGTGCAGCAGACTTCCACCAGGGCGTCGCCCGTGGATTCGGCGGGCGCTTCGCAGTTGAGGGCCAGTTCCGCCTTGGGCTTGGGCAGTTGCTCCTCCACCCAGAAGTTGCTGCA
>CAZEOR010000355.1:0-3550 GCA_964513695.1 uncultured Thiobacillus sp. | reverse complement strand
CCCGGGGTCAGGCCGGCGTGGATGCCGCCAACCGTGGCCACGGAGACCACGTGGGTCACTTTTTCCGTATGCAACGCCCAGATATTGGCCCGGTAGTTCACCAGGTGGGGCGGAATGGTGTGGCCGTAGCCGTGGCGGGCCAGAAACACCACCGGATGGCCATCCAGATTGCCGAAGGTAAGGGGGCCGGAAGGCTCGCCGTAGGGCGTGCGGATAACCTGCCGATGCGTGATGGAAAGGCCGGGCAGCTTGGTGAGCCCGCTACCGCCGATGATGGCTAACATCAGTCCTCCTTGAGCGCGTATATGGCGGGAAGATTGCGCCACAGACCATAGGCATCCATCCCCATGCCCAGCACATAGCGGTTGGGCAGCGTGAGTCCGACGAAGTCCGCCGCAATGGGTTTTTTTACGCCGATGTCCTTGTCGGCCAGTACGGCGATCTTCACCTCCGAAGCGCCCAGCGCCAGGAGCTTCTCCTTGGCCGCCGCCAGGGTGTGGCCCTCGTCCAGGATGTCGTCCATGACCAGCACGCTGCGGCCGGTCAGGTCTTTGCGCGGCAGCACCGCCCACTCGATTTCGCCACCCCGGGTACCGTCCCGGTAACGGGTGGCATGCAGATAATCGAACTCCAGGGGGAACCCCAGGCGCGGCAACAGCTTGCCGGCGAACACCACGGCGCCACCCATGATGCAAAGGGCGATGGGGAAACGATCGGCCAGCGCATCGGTGATGTGGCTGGCGAGTCGATCCAGGGCCAGCTCGATGTCGGTGGCTCCGACGATGAGTTCAGAACGGTTGAGTATCGACCAGGCTTCTTTGAGTTGCTTATCCATGGGAATTAAAGGGGGCTGAAGGGGGCGTCTGTCTCCCCCTTTTTGAAAGGGGGGAACGCCAACGCGGACAGACATGGGAAATTCCCCATGTTCAACCCGCCACGCTGCGCTGCCGGCGCGCCTCATACAGGCACACCCCGGCGGAAACGGAAACGTTCAGGCTTTCCACCTGGCCGAACATGGGGATGCGCACCAGCATGTCGCAATGCTCCCGGGTCAGGCGGCGCATGCCAGCGCCTTCCGCGCCCAGAACCAGAGCAGCGGAACCGGTGAAATCAGCGTCCATGACCGTGCCGGCGGCCTCGTCGTCGGTGCCGACGATGAGGATGTTCTGGTCCTTCAGTTCGCGCAGGGTGCGGGCCAGATTGGTGACGGTGATGTAGGGCACGGACTCCGCCGCGCCGCTGGCGGCCTTCATGGCGACGGCGGAGAGGCCGGCGGCCCGATCCTTGGGCGCGATGACGGCATGCACGCCGAAGGCGTCCGCGGAACGCAGGCAAGCGCCCAGGTTGTGGGGATCGGTGACGCCGTCCAGTACCAGCAGCAGGGCGGGCTCGGTCAGATCCTCCAGCACGGAATCCAGGTCCTTGGCGAGCTGGATGGGATCGGCGGAAGCCACCACGCCCTGGGACTTGCCCCGGGCCATTTCCTCCACCCGGGCGCCGTCGGCGAGCACCACCCGCACGCCCTTGTCCTCGGCGATTTTGGCCAGGTCCTTGGCACGCCGGTCACGGCGGGACTGGTCCAGGTAGATGACCTGGATGCTCTCGGGATGATGGCGCAGGCGGGCGATGATGGCGTGGAAACCGTGGATGAGCATGCGCTGGCTCATTTGCGCTTGCCTCCCTCGCGCTTGCTTTCATGCTTGCCCGTGGGTTTGCCTCCCTCGCGCTTGCCTTCGTGCCTCCCGCCAGCGGGAGCCGCCGGCGTCATGCCCGGCGCGCTGCCATCCACCAGGGCGAAATCGATGCGCGACGTCTCGATGTCCACGCTCACCACCCGGATGCGCACCTTGTCGCCCAGGCGGAAACGCTTGCCGGTGCGCTCGCCGAGCATCTGGTGGCGCGCCGCGTCGAAGTGGTAATAGTCATGCCCGAGCTCGGTGACATGGACCAGGCCTTCCACGAACACCTCGTTGAGGGCCACGAACACGCCGAAGCTGACCACGGCGGAGATGACACCGTCGAACTCCTCGTTGATCTTGTCCTGCATGTAGAAGCATTTGAGCCAGGACACCACATCGCGGGTGGCGTCGTCGGCACGGCGCTCGGTCATGGAGCAATGCATGCCGACCGCGGACCAGTCGCCCGGGTTGTAGGTCTCGTTCCTCAGGCAGGCCTTGATGGCCCGGTGCACCAGCAGGTCCGGGTAGCGCCGGATGGGCGAGGTGAAGTGGGTGTAGGCCTCGTAGGCGAGGCCGAAGTGGCCCACGTTTTCCGGGGTGTAGACCGCCTGCCGGAGCGAACGCAGCAGCACGGTTTGCAGAAGCTGGATATCCGGACGGCCCTTGATCTTGGCCAGCAGCTCGGCGTAGTCCTTGGCATGGGGATCGTCGCCACCGGTAAGAAACAACCCGAACTCGGCCAGAAATTCCTGCAAGGCCTTGAGTTTGTCCGGCGTCGGGCCTTCGTGCACCCGGTACAGGGCGGCGTGCTTGCGCTTGGCCAGGAACTCGGAGGCGCACACGTTGGCGGCCAGCATGCATTCCTCAATGAGCCGGTGGGCGTCATTGCGGGACGTGGGCACGATGCGCTCGATCTTGTCGTTCTCATCGAACAGCATCTTGGTTTCCAGGGTTTCGAAATCGATGGCGCCGCGCTTGCCGCGGGCCTTCAGCAGCACATTGAACAGCTTGTGCAGGTTCTTCAGGTGCGGCATCACCCAGTCCTTCTCCTTGGGCGCCTTGCCTTCCGAGAGCCAATCCCAGACCTGGTTGTAGGTGAGGCGGGCCTTGGAATGCATCACCGCCGGGTAGAAGCGGTGCTTCTTGATGTTGCCCAGGCTGGAGATTTCCATCTCACACACCATGCACAGCCGGTCCACTTCGGGATTCAGCGAACACAGGCCGTTGGAGAGTTCCTCCGGCAGCATGGGAATGACCCGGCGCGGGAAATACACCGAGTTGCCCCGCTCGTAGCCTTCCTTGTCGATGGGCGCGCCGGGGCGCACGTAATGGGACACGTCGGCGATGGCCACCCAGAGACGGAAGCCGCGCCCTTCCGGCTGGCAGTAAACGGCATCGTCGAAATCGCGCGCATCCTCGCCGTCGATGGTCACCAGGGGCAGTTCGCGGATGTCCTCGCGCGGAATGCCATCCTCATCGCCCAGATCCTTCTTGGTCACGGTCTTGGGCAGCTTCTTGGCCTGGGCCAGTACATCCTTGGGGAAATCGTGGGGCAGATCGTGTTTGCGCAGGGCGATTTCGATTTCCATGCCCGGATCGGCGTAGTTGCCGAGGATCTGGATCACCTTGCCCACCGGCGGCGCGTGCCGGGTGGGCTGCTCGACGATCTCGGTCATCACCACGTTCCCGGAACTGGCGCCCATGTCCTGATGGTCGGGAATCAGGATATCCTGGCTGATGCGCTTGTTCTCCGCCACCACCCACTGGTAGCCGCGTTCCCGGTAAAGCCGGCCCACCAGGGTGGTGTTGGCATGCTCCAGAATCTCGACCACCTTGCCTTCCTTGCGGCCGCGCCGGTCCACGCCGTGCTC
>CAZEOR010000354.1:0-3560 GCA_964513695.1 uncultured Thiobacillus sp. | reverse complement strand
TGGGGCAATATCCCCGATGCCCTGAAGGCGCTCCCCCAGTGGCTGTGTTGGCGTTACGAAGACCGCGACGGCAAGCCCACAAAGGTGCCGTATCAAGCACGTCCAGGATCGGGCGAGCCCGGCTCCGACGGCGAAGGGAAGTACAAGGCGGCGAGCAACAGGCCCGCGACCTGGACGGACTTCGCGACGGCCTGCCAGCACGCTTCACGCTTCGACGGAATCGGGATCGCCTTCGCCGGCAGGCTGTGCGGGGTGGACCTGGACCATTGCCGGGATCCTGAAACCGGCGAGCTTGAGCCCTGGGCACAGGAGGCCATTGCGGACCTGAACTCCTACACGGAGGCGAGCCCCAGCGGAACCGGCGTCCACGTGCTCTTGTTCGGAGACCTGCCCCCAGGCCGGCGCAAGCGCGGTAACGTGGAGTGTTACGGCGCGGGATCGCCGAAGTACTTCACTGTGACCGGCGCCCATATTCCGGGAACCCCTACCACCGTCGAAGATCGCACCGAGGAGTTTGCGGCCTTTCACGCCCGACACCTGGGCGCGGAGGAACCGCAGGCCGATGCCCCATCCCCCAGGGCAAGCGCCCCTGTGACCCTGGAGGATCGGGAACTGCTGGAGAAGGCGAGGTCGGCGAAGAACGGCGC
Source organism: uncultured Thiobacillus sp. (assembly GCA_964513695.1). Lineage (GTDB taxonomy): Bacteria > Pseudomonadota > Gammaproteobacteria > Burkholderiales > Thiobacillaceae > PFJX01. The sequence goes on along the minus strand of CAZEOR010000354.1, from coordinate 2,913 downwards.
GGAGTTCTCGCGGCTGTGGGAAGGCGGCTACCCCGAGGATGACAGCGCGGGGGACCTCGCCCTTTGGTCCCATCTCGCCTTCTGGACCGGCAAAGACCGCGGGCGCATGGACTCTCTGTTCCGGCAATCCGGCCGATACCGCGAGAAATGGGAGCGGGCGGACTATCGGGAGCGCACCCTGGGCAAGGCCATTGCCAGCACCACGGACTTCTACACTCCGGGAGGGCGCGGCGCAATGCAGGAGCAGGCGCAGGAACAGCAGGCGGACGGATCGCCCGACACACAAGGCACCTGGAATCGAACCGACGTGGGCAACGGGCAGCGGCTTGTGGCCCGGCACGGGCGGGACCTGCGTTACTGCGCTCCCCTGTGCACGTGGTTCCTGTGGGATGGGAAGCGGTGGCGCCCAGACACGGGGAACGCGGTGCGCGAATTGGCGAAGGAAACGGCGCGGAGTATCTTCGCGGAGGCGGCCCTGTTCACCGACGAAGACAAGCAGAAGGAGGTGGTGAAGCACGCCTTCGCGAGTGAGCGGGACCGGGCGCTCCGGGCTATGCTGTGGTGTGCGGAGTCGGCGCCCGGGATACCTGTAGCCCAGGCCGACCTGGACGCGGACCCGTGGCTCCTGAACGTGCAGAACGGGACCCTGGACCTGCGAACCGGCGAGCTTCGGGAGCACCGTCGCGAAGACCTCCTCACCTACCTGTGCCCGGTGGAGTATGACCCGGAGGCCGCGTGGGACCACCGTTCCGACCTATGGACAGAGTTTCTCCAGCGCGTGACCGGTGGGGATCGGAGGCTCCAGTTGTTCCTTCAGAGGGTGGCCGGGTATGCCCTCACGGGCTCCACGCGAGAGGAGAAGCTCTTCTTCGTCTACGGCCCGGCGCGGTCGGGCAAGTCAACCTTCCTGGGGGCGCTCCAGGCGACCCTGGGGGATGACTACTCCTACACCTGCGACTTTGAGGCCTTCCTGAAGCGCAAGCCCACGGGCGGCCCGAAAGACGACCTCGCGAACATGGCCGGCAAGCGGCTTGTGGTGAGTATCGAAACCGACGAAGGGGCCCGACTTGCGGAGGGGCTTATCAAGCAGCTAACCGGCGGGGATCGGGTGCGGGCCCGGCGGCTCTACGCCAACTCCTTTGAGTTCCGGCCCCAGTTCAAGCTCTTTCTCGCGGCCAATGACCGGCCCAAGGCCCGGGATGATGATGATGCCCTGTGGGAACGGATTCTGGAGGTGCCCTTCCCCAACACAATCCCACGCGAAGAACGCAATCCCGAAGTCAAGGAGGCCCTGTGCGACCCTGCCCGAAGCGGCGCGGCCATTCTCGCCTGGGCGGTGGCCGGGTGTTTGGCGTGGCAACGCGACGGGCTCCAGGTGCCCGAGGTTGTGGAGCTTTCGACCGCGGCCTACCGGGAGAGCATGAACCCCCTGCTGGACTTCATCGGGGAGCGGTGCATATTGGCGCCAGAGGCGTGGGTTCCGTCCAGGGACCTGTTTGACGCCTACCGCACCTGGGCGCAGGAGCAGGGCCTGCGGCACACCATGACAGCGAAACAGGTGGGCGAGAAGCTCCGGGGGATGGGGTGTACACAGGAGCGGGCAGGACAACCCCAGCAACGAGGGTGGCGCGGGATCGGCCTTCTCGCGGACTGATTCTGCTGTCTTGCTGTCTTGTTCCGTCTTGCGCTCCGTGCCTGATAATCCCCGCGCAAGACAGCAAAGACACCAAGACAGCAATTTCCAGAAAGTTGCCCTTCGAAAAAAGCCTCGTACGAGGAGACTCTTGGAAACTGCTGTCTTTGCTGTCTTGCTGTCTTGCCCGAGGGGTACCGAAACCCGACGAACGGAGGCGTAATGGCGACCGTGAGCACCGTCACCAAACGGACGAAACGGGGGGATCGCGACCCCGCCACCGGGCGCTTCGTGGCCGGCAATCCGGGCGGACCCGGCAACCCCTACGCGGCCCGCGTGGGCGAGCTCCGGTCGGCGCTCCTGGGCGCGGTGAGCCCCGGCGACCTCGCGGCGATTGCGAAGCGCCTTGTGGCGGCGGCGAAAGGCGGCGACGTGGCCGCGGCCAAGGTACTGTTTGAGCGGGTGTTAGGCCGGCCCCTGGAGGCGGACATTCTGGAGCGGCTGGAGGCCCTTGAGGCCCGGATCGGAGGCGGCGACGGGTGAACCTGCGAGCACGGATCGGCAACCTGGAGCAGCGCGTGAAACCGGAACCGAAGCGGCCGGCGATTCCCCTGCCCCTGTTCGGGCCTGGGGATCCATTGCGGCCCGACAAGCCCTGCCCGGGCATTGAGCCCGTGGAGTGTTGGCGGACGGAGGGTGAGAGGGCATGACCCTGCGGGTGCGGATCGCGAACCTGGAGCGCCGGGCCTTTGTGCCCCAGGTGGAGGCGAACCGGAACGCTCTCGCCGACCTCGAGTCGATGCTGGCCCGGATCGCGGCCCGCGGCGAAATTGGCGACCCGGAGCGGGCGAGCTTCGCGCAACTTCTCGCGGTGTGCCTGTACGGCGACGGGGGACGGCCCGAGGAGTGGGCGGCGCTGGAGGCCCGGTGCCGGCAGACCGTAGAGGCCGACCCGGACGGGCGAACGGCCCTGGGCGCCCTTGCGCGAAGCCTGCTGTGCGGGCGGGAACTGGCATGACACACAAGCGGGCGGGAACGGCTGAAAACAGCCCCAGGATCGCCCCGGACGAAGCGGGGGGCACCGTACCCCCGGAAGCACAGCCCGGCGGCGCTCTACGGGGCTCCAGCGCGTTCCTTTGACATCCTCCCCCGCCTGAAGGCGGGGGATTCCAGCAGCATCAACCATGCTAAGCACGATTGATACCCTGTCGGTTCGCACTTCTCAGACAGTTGGCTTTCCGCTCCGTAGAGCGGACGGCTCTTACACCGTCTCCATGCGC
>CAZEOR010000353.1:0-3580 GCA_964513695.1 uncultured Thiobacillus sp. | reverse complement strand
CGCCTTGGTTTCCAGGTCATCCCGGATAGCGGATTCCAGCACGGCCATGTCCACCACGTTCTCGCTCTTGGATATGCCGATGCGGCGGGCGAACTCGCGGATGCCTTCCGGCGTGTAGCCGCGCCGGCGCATGCCATGGATGGTGGGCATGCGCGGATCGTCCCAGCCGGCCACCAGACCCTGGGTCACCAGTTGGTTGAGCTTGCGCTTGCTGGTGATCGTGTAATGCAGCTCAAGGCGGGAGAATTCGATCTGCTGGGGGTGGCTGGGCACCGACAACTGGTCCAACACCCAGTCGTATAGGGGGCGGTGATCCTCGAATTCCAGTGTGCACAGGGAATGGGTAATGCTCTCCAGAGCATCTGATATGCAGTGGGTATAGTCATACATGGGGTAGATGCACCACTGATCGCCGGTGCGGATATGGTGCGCCCGCTTGATCCGGTAGATGACCGGATCGCGCATGTTGATGTTGGGGCTGGCCATATCGATGCTGGCGCGTAGTGTTTTGGCACCGTCCGGGAACTCGCCAGCCTTCATGCGCCGGAACAGGTCAAGGTTTTCCTCTGCGCTTCGAGCACGGCAGGGACTGTCGCGGCCAGGCTGGGTCAGGGTGCCCCGGTATTCACGCATTTGTTCGGGTGAGAGGTCATCCACATAGGCCAAGCCCTTTTTAATCAACTCCTCCGCGTAGTCGTAGAGGGCAGGAAAATAATCGGAAGCCCAGCGCACCGGCCCGTTCCACTGGAAGCCCAGCCAGCGCACGTCTTCCTGGATGGAAAGGGCGTACTCCTCACTCTCTTTCTCCGGATTGGTGTCGTCGAAACGCAGGTTGCAAGTACCCTGATAGTCTTGGGCCAGACCGAAATTCAAACAGATGGATTTGGCATGACCCACATGCAGATACCCGTTGGGCTCCGGGGGAAAACGGGTGGCTACGGACCGATGTTTGCCGTTGGCCAGATCGGATTCGATGACGGACCGGATGAAATGTTGAACCGGCGCGGCGACCGTGGGAGAAGTTGGATTTTTATCGCTCATGGGAGGGCCTGAAATCAAGGCACGGGTCGATTTTGAAATGTGCCCCGCGAAGGCTAGAATTCGCGTGGTTTTGGTATGTACCGCTTAACCGCAAAAGACCTCGAAAAGAATAGCACACATGCATCTATCCCGTTTTTCCCTCGCCTTTCTCGCGGCGCTTCTGCCCGCCTTGGCTTGTGCCGCCACACCCACTCTTCAGGAGGTCAACCAAGCATTCCGTCAGGGCAGCAATAGCGCCGCGCTGGACAAGGTCAACGCCTATCTGGTCGCCAATCCCAAGGACGCCCAAGGACGCTTCCTGAAAGGCCTGATCCTGACCGAACTCAACCGCTACCCGGACGCCATCAAGGTTTTCTCTGACCTGACCGATGACTATCCGGAGTTGCCGGAACCCTACAACAACCTGGCTGTGCTTTATGCCGCCCAGGCTGATTACGAACGCGCCAAACATAGCCTGGAGATGGCCATCCGCACTCATCCAAGCTATGCCACCGCCCATGAGAATCTGGGAGACATCTACGCCAAGATGGCCTCTCAGGCCTACGACAAGGCGCTGCAGCTGGACAAGTCAAATACTTCGGCACTGACCAAGCTGTCCTTGATCAAGGAGTTGTTCAGCCCGGCGCCACGCCCGGTGGAACTGGTCAAGGTCGCCGACGCCGGCAAAGGTGGGAAGGGCAAATCCACCGCCAAAACGCCCCAGATGGCCCAGGAAACCAGTGCGCCGGTGGAACCGGTGCGGCCCAAGGTTGAATCCGGCCGCCCGGCGGAGGAAAAACCTGTCTCCGCAGCCGAGGAAGCCAAGCCCAAGGCCGAGGCACCGGCAGCAGCACCAAAACCCGCAGCCAAACCCACGGATAAGGTCAAGTTGAATCCGAAGACAGAGATCGAACAGACCCTGCATGCTTGGCAGGAAGCCTGGAGCGCCAAGGATGCCGAAGCCTACCTGGCTTTCTACGGCAACGACTTCAAGGTACCGGATGGCCGCTCCCGTGAAGAATGGGCAGCTGAACGCAAGGATCGCCTGACTCGACCGGAGTTCATCAAGGTGAGCATCGAAAAAATGAAGATCGACCTCAAGGGGGACACTGCGAAAATCCACTTCAAACAGCGCTACGAGTCCAATATCCTCAAAAGTGTCGACAAGAAAACTCTGGTTATGGCCCGCAATGGCCAATCTTGGAAGATACTTGAGGAACGATGAATCAATTCGCTCGGCATCTTTCCCGCATCTCTCTCGGCCTGGTCGCACTGGTCGCCGCAGTCGCATTTGCGGCCGAGACTCCGATCATCCTGGCTGCAGCCGATACCAACCGCTTCCTCCCTTCACCCGACGCACTGATCGGAAAAACCTTGCAGGACATCCGCGCCAGCCGTCTGGATGACGCGCTGAAGGAAGTGGATCGGGTGATCTCCATCCGACCGGATTTCAAGCTGGCCCACCTGATCCGCGGCGATCTTCTCATGGCTCGGGCCAAGCCTCTGTCAGGTCTGGGTGCCGTTGCATCGGCCCCAGCCCAGTCCCTCACAGACCTGCGCGATGAGGCTCGAGTACGGCTCATGCGCTATATTGACCAGCCTGATCCGAACCAGTTGCCGCGCCAGATACTGCAACTCGCTCCGGGCCAAAAATATGCCCTTCTGGCGGATGCGGCCCGGGCTCGCCTGTATCTTTTCGAGAATGTGGATGGCGAGCCCCGTTTGCTGAGGGACTATTACATGACCATCGGCAAGAACGGCACCGACAAGCGAGCCGAGGGCGACAAGAAAACCCCCGTCGGTGTGTATTTGCTGGCTGAGCAGCTCTCCCGCAAAAAACTCTCCGATTTTTATGGGGCCGGCGCCTTCCCTTTGAACTACCCCAACGACTGGGATCAGTCCCAGGGACGCAGCGGGCATGGCATCTGGTTGCACGGCGTACCGTTCGACACATATAGCCGCCCTCCCCGTTCCAGCGACGGATGTGTGGTCGTAACCAATCCCGACCTCAAGGAACTGAGCCGCTGGGTTCAGGCCGGCGTCACTCCGGTAGTCATCGCCGACCGGGCGGACTGGGTGGACCGCAAAACCTGGGAGCAGAGTCGGGATGATCTGCAATCTGCCTTGGGCGCGTGGAAATCCGACTGGGAAACCCGCGATGCGGATCACTTTCTGGACCATTACTCGACCTCGCTGACTGCGGGAGATCCGCGCGGTTGGGTCAAGACCAAGCGCCGCAACATCCTGGAAAAGGACTGGATCCGCTTGCAGCTTCAGGAGGTCAGCCTGTTCCTCTATCCGGGCGGAGAAATGGCCTTCACCGAGTTCACCCAGCGTTATGACAGCGACAAGCTCTCCAGCGTCTCCCGTAAGCGGCTTTACTGGCGCATGGAGAACGGGCAATGGCGCATTGTTTTGGAAAAAGCCCTTGATGCCCCCTTACCAGCCCAATATGCCCAGCGCTGACCATGCCTAACCTGAATCGACGTCGCACCGTGGTGTTTCTTGCTCTGGCCATGCCAATTTCCGGCTTTGCATTCCCCGACTCAGCCCTCTCAGC
>CAZEOR010000352.1:0-3585 GCA_964513695.1 uncultured Thiobacillus sp. | reverse complement strand
TCCTGCTGTCCGTGCTCGCGGTGTCGGCGGCGATGATGTTCAAGGCCTACGAGGACTTGAAGGAGGACGTGCGCATCAGCGCCGAAGGCCTGGGCGGCATTCTCACCAAGACCTTGTTCGCGCCCCTCCTGCATGACGATGTCTGGCGTGCCTTCGAACAGGTCAACGCCACGTTTCACGGCCGCAAGCCGGATAACCCGATTCAGCCTGAGCTGATCTTCGTGGTGGATCCGGTGGGGCATGTGGTGGTGTCCACCGCGCCCGAAATCCTCCCCATCACGGCTAGCCTGAAGGGGCTTGGCCCCGGCTACTCGGAACTGGTGCATGTCCTCGACCAGTCCCTGACCGAGCGGGTCCAGGCCTTCGATCCGGGTGTCGGCCAGCGGGTTTTTTTCGTGTTTCCCATCCGTGAGGAAAGCGCCCAGGTCGGTACCCTGGTGCTGGCCTATTCCAAGGATGTGTTCCTGCCGCGGTTTCGCGGCCACGCCCTCTACGCCGTGCTCATCGGCGCCTTGGTGCTGGCGGTGCTGCTGCCCTTGAACTGGTACTGGGGCCAGCGCATGGCCCTGCCCCTGGTGGATCTGTCCCGGCGCATGGGAAGGGCGGTGCAAGGCGGCCATGAGGACGATCCACCACGGGAGAACTACCCCTATCGGGACGAGTTAGGGCAGTTGTTCCAGGCCTACGACGCCATGCGCGGCGAGATGCGCCAGAAGGCGCTGCTGGAAAGGGAATTGTTGCGCACCGAGCGGCTCACCGCCATCGGCCGTCTGGCCTCTGGCATCGCCCATGAGGTCAACAATCCCCTGGGCGGCATGCTGATGGCCCTGGACACCCTGCGCGCGCGCGGCGGACTCAGCGAGCACGCCATCCGCACCATGGACATGCTGGAAAGGGGACTGAAGCAGATACAGGAGACGGTGGCCGCGCTACTGGTCCAAGCCCGGGATTCCGGTCGGACGTTCACCGCCCGGGATCTGGAGGATGTGCGCACCCTCATCCATCCCCAGGTTCTCAAGAAGTCCCTGCGCCTCGATTGGCGCACCGAGTTGCCCGACGGTGTGAGCCTGCCCTCCGCCGCTTGCCGGCAGATTCTCATCAACCTCTTGCTCAACGCCGTGCAGTCCACAGCGGAGGAGGGCCAGGTCAGCCTGGAATTGGTGCCCAGCGCTGGCGGTCTGGAAGTCACGGTGATCAACCAGGCCGAGCCCATCCCTCCGGCGCAAATGGAACACCTGTTCGAGCCCTTCGTCAGCGGCCGGGAAGGTGGCAGTGGCCTCGGCCTGTGGGTGACCTACCAGATCGTCAGCCAGTTGGGCGGGCGCATCGGCGTTTCCTGCGCCGATGGGCAGGTTCGCTTCCAGGTCTGGCTGCCATTGTTATTAGCGTCACGAAGCGATGCTTGACGCTGCCGTTTCGGCCAGCCGGCTAGCACGCGGTCTGGGATGGGGAGAGGGGAATAGCGCATGAAACAACACATCTGCTTGATCGAGGACGACGCCATCATGGGCGAAGCCCTTAGCGAGCGCCTGGAACTGGAAGGCTACGCTTGCGACTGGTTCCAGACCGGCGCGGCGGCCATCCAGTCCCTGGTCAGCCGCCGCTTCGCCGTGGTGGTGAGCGACATTCGCCTGCCGGACATGAGCGGCGAGGCCCTGTTCGAGCGGCTGCGCGGCGAGGGCATGGATCTGCCACCCTTCCTGTTCGTCACCGCCCACGGTGCCATAGACCAAGCTGTTCGCCTGCTCAAGCTGGGGGCCGAGGACTACTTGACCAAACCCCTGGATATCCCCGTTCTGCTGACCAAGGTACGCGAACTGGCGGGGCGCGCCCGGATGCCGGCAGGCGACGCGGGCGCACTGGGCATTTCCGCAGCCATGCGCCGCATTGGAGCAGCTTTGCCTCGCTTGGCCCAGCACGCGGATACCGTGCTCATCACTGGCGAGTCCGGCGTCGGCAAGGAATGGGTCGCCCGTGCCCTGCATCGGCACTACGAGGCGGGTGGCGGCGGCAAACCCTTCATCGCGGTCAACTGCGGCGCTATCCCGGAGAACCTGCTGGAATCCGAGTTGTTCGGCCACGTGAAAGGCGCCTTCACCGGGGCGATCCGTGACAAGCCCGGCCTGTTCGAGCAGGCCGACGGCGGCACCCTGTTTCTCGACGAGATCGGCGACATGCCCCTCGCCATGCAGGTGAAACTGCTGCGCGCGATCCAGGAACGCCGGGTGGTGAGGGTGGGCGGAGAAAAGCCCATACCTGTAGCCATCAAGCTGATTTGCGCCACCCATCGCGACCTGAAGGAAAGAGTGCGCACGGGGGAGTTCCGCGAAGACTTGTATTACCGCGTCCACGTCATGCAATTGCATGTACCGCCGTTGCGGGAACGCAAGGAGGACATCCTCTGGCTGGCGGCGCGCTTCCTCGGTGAAATCTGCCAGGAGAAGGATTTACCGCCGCGTGCCCTGGACCCGGCGGGAGAAAGGGCACTGACCGACTACCCCTGGCCCGGCAACATCCGGGAGCTCCGTCATACCCTGGAACGGGCCTGCATACTGGGCACCGACAGTCTACTCACGCCGGACACGCTGTTCGGCGCCCCGGCCTTGTCGGAAGCCCGGGAAGAGGCTGCCCAGGAACGGCTGGCAGATTACCTGGCGAAGTGTGAACGGGCCTATCTCGTCCACATGCTGGACGCGAACGCCTGGCGCATCACCGACACAGCAGGCCAACTGGGCATCTCCCGCAAGGCCCTGTGGGACAAGATGCGGCGCCTGGAGATCGCGCGGCCGGGGAACGAGGGCGGTGAGCCCTGACGTTACCTCTGAGTAACGCTTTTTCCGGTCCAGCCCGGGTGGCGTAACCCGGACGTAACGGTCTGGTGGGCCACCGTCGCCACCTGAACGGGCACGGCAAGAGGCTTCTTTCACTGCCAAGTCCTTGATGAATTTGATGTAAATCAAATCGGTCCCGCTGGGGGAGAAGTCCGGAACCACGGTGCCGGGGCCGTGGCATGGAGGTTGCGGTGGGGGGTGTATCCCCACGGACCGCGCCCATGAACGCTTTCCCTCTCTCGCCCTCACAGATCAGCGCCATCCTTGGCCGGCTCGGCTATTTCCGCGACCTGGGCCAGGCCACCCGCAACGGCCTGACCGCCGGCGCCCGCCAGATCAGCGCCCAACGCGGAGAGATCCTCTACTTCAAGGGCGATCCGGCCGAGTACCTGTACGTGGTGGTCAGCGGCCAGATCAAGCTGTATCTGGCCCAGGCCAGCCAGACGGAAAAAGTGGTGGCCCTGGTGGGGCACGGCGAAAGCTTCGGTATCGCGCCCCTGTGGCTGGGTCTTCCCCACCCGGCCAATGCGGTGGCAAAGAGCGACAGCCACCTGCTGCTCCTGGACCGCCATACCCTGGTCGCCCAGGCACGCCAGGATCCGGCCCTGGCCGAATGTCTGATGACGGATCTGTCCCGCCGGGTCATGGACCTGATGCACGACCTGGAAAGCTGTACTCCCCGCTCCGGCCTGCAACGGGTGAGCTGCTTCCTGTTGCAGCAGCGGCCAGAGCCCCGCCTGGGCAGCTACGAAAT
>CAZEOR010000351.1:0-3590 GCA_964513695.1 uncultured Thiobacillus sp. | reverse complement strand
ATCCTGCTGGCCGCCGCGCCCTGCACCGCCATGGTGTTCGTGTGGAGCCGGCTCACCAACGGCGACCCCTATTTCACCCTGTCCCAGGTGGCACTCAACGACACCATCATGATCGTCGCCTTCGCCCCCATCGTCGGCCTGCTGCTGGGCCTGTCGGCGATTACGGTGCCCTGGGCGACGCTTTTTACATCAGTCGTCCTGTACATCGTCATTCCGGTGATCCTGGCCCAGCTCTGGCGCAAGCAATTGCTGAAACAGGGACAGGTGAAATTCGACGCCACCCTGGCGACCCTGGGCCATCTTTCCATCCTGGCCCTGCTCGCCACCCTGGTGCTGCTGTTCGCGTTCCAGGGCGAGGCCATCCTGGATCAGCCCCTGATCATCGCCCTGCTGGCGGTGCCCATCCTGATCCAGGTGTTCTTCAACTCGGCCCTGGCCTACTGGCTCAACCGCAAGGTGGGCGAGAAGCACAGCGTCGCCTGCCCCTCGGCCCTCATCGGCGCCTCCAACTTCTTCGAGCTGGCGGTGGCGGCGGCCATCTCCCTGTTCGGCTTCCAGTCCGGCGCGGCCCTGGCCACGGTGGTGGGCGTGCTGATCGAGGTGCCGGTCATGCTGCTGGTGGTGAAGATCGTCAACCAGAGCAAGGGCTGGTATGAACGGGGGCTGGCAAGCTGATTGCGGGCCGCTCACACTCATCACTCCCCTGTCACTCCGTCAATAGGAACCCGTGATGCGCACCACCCTGAAGGCGTTCTTGCTCGCCCTCTCCTTGCTGGTCTTGCCGGCACTCCCCGTCCATGCCTTCCAGCCCAAGGCGGAAGCCGTTGTCGACAACGTCCATGCCATCGTCGGCCCCCTGGGCCAGCGCAGCCAGGAGAACGACGGCTCCAACGCCAATTTCGGCTTCATCGTCACCCCCCAGGGCGTCATTCTCATCGACTCCGGCGCCAGCAGGCTGGGCGCGCAAAAGCTGGAAGCCGCCATCGCCCAGGTCACGGACAAACCCGTGCGCTGGGTGATCAACACCGGCAGCCAGGACCACCGCTGGCTGGGCAACGACTATTTCGCCGGTAAGAGCGCCCAGATCATCGCCCTCAAGCGCACAGCGGCCACCCAGGCCGAATTCGCCAGCCAGCACATGCAGATGCTGGCCGGTTTTCTCGGCCCGCGCCTGGAAGGCACCAAGCCGCTGCCCGCCACCACGCTACTCGACGGCGAGGGAAGCGATGGAGCCACCGTGGAACTGGGCGGCGAGACCCTGGTTCTGCGCTACACCGACGCCCACTTCCCCGGCGATGCCTGGGTCTGGCTACCCAAGCGCAACGTCATGTTCACCGGCGATCTGGTGTACGTGGACCGCATCCTGGGCGTGCTGCCCTGGTCCAGCGTGAAGAAAGGCCAGAAGGCCTTCCATGGCCTTGAAGCGCTGAATCCGAAGCGCATCGTCCCCGGCCACGGCGGCGTCTGCGACCTGACCAAGGCCAAGCGGGATTCCGGCGACTACGAGGACTTCCTGGCCAACGTCATCGGCAAGGCCGCCCAGGACATGGAGCCCATGGACGCCACCCTGGCGAAACACGCCGACCTGCCCCAATTCAAGCACCTGCACAACTACGGCGACCTGCACCGGGCCAACATGAACCGGGCCTTCGTGGAGTTCGAGGCGCAGTGACGAAGCGTGACATCGCCCTTTTCTCTGCTCCCCCCTTTGGAAAAGGGGGGGCGGGGGGGATTCAGTCGTGGCCATTTGTGGCCCATTCATTGGAATCCCCCCTAGCCCCCCTTTATGAAAGGGGGGGAAAGGAATAGGCCATGTTGGACGCCTTCGCCGCCTGGCTCGCCTTCGACCTGTTCGGCCTCATCCCCGGCAGCCGCCTGGGCGAGGCGACCCGTTTCTTCCTCTACGACACCCCGAAGGTGCTGCTGCTGCTGGTGGGCGTGGTGTTCGCCATGGGCGTGGTGCACAGCTTCATCTCGCCAGAGCGCACCCGCGCCTGGCTGGCCGGCAAACCCCTGGGCGTGGGCAACGTAATGGCCGCCAGCCTGGGCATCGTCACGCCGTTCTGCTCCTGCTCGGCGGTACCCCTGTTCATCGGTTTCCTGTCCGCCGGCGTGCCCTTGGGCGTCACCTTCTCATTCCTCATCTCCGCGCCCATGGTTAACGAGGTGGCCCTGGCCCTCTTGTTCGGTCTGTTCGGCTGGAAGGTCGCCGCGCTCTATCTGGTGCTTGGCCTGGCGGTAGCCATCGTCGCCGGTCTGGTCATCGGCAAGCTGGGCCTGGAACACCACCTGGAAGACTGGGTGCGGGCCATCCGCGTCGGCGCCGCACCGGAACTGGGCAACGGGCCACCCACCTGGCCGGACCGGCTCAAGGCCGGCATCGACCACGTCAAGGAAATCGTCGGCCGGGTCTGGCCCTGGCTCATCGCCGGCATTGCCGTGGGCGCCGGCATCCATGGTTACGTGCCCCAGGATTTCATGGCCGGCATCATGGGCAAGGAACAATGGTGGGGCGTGCCCGCCGCGGTGGCCCTGGGCGTGCCCATGTACAGCAACGCCGCCGGCATCCTGCCCATCATCGAGGCCCTGCTCGGCAAGGGCGCGGCCCTGGGCACCGCCCTGGCCTTCATGATGAGCGTCATCGCCCTGTCCCTACCGGAGATGATCATCCTGCGCAAGGTCCTGAAACCCCGGCTCATCGCCGTGTTCGCCGGCGTGGTGGCCTGCGGCATCATGCTGGTGGGCTTCGTCTTCAACGCGGTTCTCTGAGGTAATCGAAATGGCCGATCTGCACCCTTCCATCGTCGCTCTGGTGTCGCTCGCCGCGAACATCGCCTCCAACCACCCCAAACAGGGCCTGTGCCAGGTGGACAGGCTGAAGGAATACGGCGTGGCGAAGGAACAGATCGATACGGTCATCGAGATCGCCCGGCATATCCGGGATGAGGCGGCGCAAGCGCTGGATGCGAAGTTCGATGAGGCCTACGCGGAAGGCTTCGCGCCCCCGAAGCCCAAACTGAAGGCCGATCCCTTCGCCAACATCGCCGTGGTGGAAGGCGGCGCCTGCTGCACGCCCACCAAGTCGGGGCAGTCCTGCTGCTGAGGAACCCATGAGCACCTCTGACGAAATCCGCCAACACGTCCGCAACGCCTACGGCGAAGTCGCCCGCGCCGGCAGCGCCTGCTGCGCCACGGCGCCGGCCCCGGCCGGAGGTTGTTGCGCCCCTTCCGACCAATCCGTGGCCGAACTGCTGTCCCGCGGCATCGGCTATAGCGCCGAGGAGATCGCCGCCGCGCCGGAGGGCGCCAACCTGGGCCTGGGCTGCGGCAATCCCCAGGCCATCGCCGCGCTGAAGCCGGGCGAAACCGTGCTGGACCTGGGCAGCGGCGCCGGCTTCGACGCCTTCCTGGCGGCGCGCCAAGTGGGCGATTCGGGCCGCGTCATCGGCGTGGACATGACCCCCGACATGGTCTCCAAAGCCCGCGGCAACGCCGCCAAGGGCCAGGTCGCCAACGTCGAATTCCGCCTGGGCGAGATCGAGCACCTGCCGGTGGCCGACGCCACGGTGGACGCCATCCTCTCCAACTGC
>CAZEOR010000350.1:0-3603 GCA_964513695.1 uncultured Thiobacillus sp. | reverse complement strand
TCACCTCCGCCCGGACATGACGACCAGAGGCCACATCCAGGTGGATACCTGGCAACGCACATCGACTCCGGGAATCTATGCAGCCGGTGACATCACCGATTCTCCACAGCCCTCGGTCCCTACGGCGATGGCCCAGGGTTTGGCCGCTGCCAGAGCAATAGAGCGGGACATTGTGAATAGTTAGGCGTGCCGGGCAGGTTGATATTCCGGCACCCACTCGCTCAGCTTTTGCCGGACTTCTTCATCCTCAGCCATGGGGATACTCCCTATCCAGTCCAGGGCCAGCGCAACCCTAATGCCATCTACATCCCGGGCGCGAGCAACCCGCAACTTGGGATGCGGTGTTGGCAAAGTCGTTTCGGAATCGGTCAATAGCTCCTCAAAGAGTTTTTCCCCGGGACGGAGTCCGGTGTACTCAATGCCGATATCACTTTCGGTTTTGCCCGAGAGTCGAATCATCATGCGGGCCAGTTCAGTGATATTGACGGGATCCCCCATATCCAGGACGAAAATCTCCCCTCCTTGCCCCATCAATCCCGCCTGCAAGACTAACTGTGCCGCTTCCGGAATGGACATGAAGAAACGGGTTATCTCTGGGTGGGTAACCGTCACTGGACCACCCAGTTCAATCTGTTTCTGAAATTTCGGGATGACGCTTCCGGAAGAGCCAAGAACATTGCCGAAACGCACCGAGATGAAGCGGGTGCCTTCCGTCTCCTGCATCGCTTGGCATGCCATTTCCGCCAGACGCTTGGAGGTACCCATGACATTGGTAGGATTCACAGCCTTATCAGTGGAAATCAACACGAACTTGCCTACACCAGTCGATTTCGCCGTCTGGGCGACCACCCAAGTACCCATCACGTTGTTCTTCAACGCCTGCAATGGATTGCCTTCCTCCATGAGTGGAACGTGCTTGTAGGCTGCCGCGTGGAACAGCACGGCAGGTCGCTTTTCGCGCAACACCTGCCCGACCCGGACAGCATCCTTCACATCGCCGATCAGGCAGACAATACTTAATCCTGGAAACTGGGCGCGAAACTCTTGTTCGATCTGGTAGAGGGCAAATTCGCTCTGCTCAAACAGAATCAAACTGCTTGGCTGAAATTGTGCAATCTGTCGGCACAACTCGGAACCGATGGATCCTCCCGCACCGGTCACCATGACCACCTTGCCGGCCAGCAGGTCATGTAGTCCCGCGCTGTCGAGCTTGACAGGGTCGCGGCCCAGCAAGTCATCCAAATCGATCTTGCGAAGCGCGGACACCGACACTTTCCCTTGCATGAGATCGTTCATAGAGGGAATTGTCAGCAAATTGAGACCGAGTTCAGCACATCGATCAACAATCCGTTTGCGCACGCCATGGGGTGCCGATGGCATAGCAAGAATCACATCGGTCACCGCCATACTTCCTGTCCAGCGGCCTATCTCAGCCAACGAGCCCAGAACACTCACTCCTTGTATCAAGCGTCCTTGCTTGTTCGGATCATCATCCAACAACCCCACCACCCTATAACCAGATGCAGTCCGGGCCAATTCTCGTAACAGAAAATCGGCAGCGGAGCCAGCACCGAGCACCAAGACGGGCTGGGAATCCCCTAGCAAAGCAGACATCCGATGTTCTTTCCATGCGCGATAGAGGAAACGGCTTCCTCCCATGACCATCAGCAGCAGCAAGGGATCAAGCAGCAGTACCGAACGTGGTACCGACGCTTCAAGCCTGAACAAAACTATCACCACCGGCAGTGCCACAGCAGACACTCCAACTGCATTCACGATGCGTTTGAGATCGGGCAGGCTAGCGAAACGCCAGATTCCCCGATAGAGACCAAAGCGCCAAAACACGAGAGTCTGCAAAGGAACCACCCATATAAGAGTGGACATCGCACTTGCCTCATATTCTCCAGGCAATGTCAGATTGAATCGCAACCAGTATGCGGCGAGCCAAGCCAGCATGCTGGCCGCGACATCATGCAAGATGACCAGGGTAGTCTGGGGACTAATGTGCATTAACTGCCTCGCGCCAACTCCGATCGATAGCTGCCATAGCCAGCATGTACCCCACTCCCCATATTGCAAGCATTTCAAATTGGATTAACGGAAAAAGCACCAACAGCAGCCCAGACGCAGAGGCGGCAACCATCACGGCATATTCTGTGAAAGCAAGCTTGCGATGGCTCCAACCCATGCGCACCAAGCGCTGATAATAGTGACTGCGGTGTGCCCGCCAGACCTTCTCGCCCCTGCCAAGCCTAGCCGCGAGAGTCACACTGGCATCGAGGACGAAGGGAGAAAAGACCAGCAGCGGAAACCAGGGCGACCACAGGCCATCCCGAATTCCCAACCATCCCATGCCCGCTGCCAGGAAGCCAAGCGGAATCGAACCGCTATCCCCCATAAACATTCGCGCCGGAGGAAAGTTGAAGCGCAGGAAAGCCAAAGCCGATGTGGAAATCGACAAACTGACAAGCGCCATATCCTGTTTTCCTCCCAGCCAGGCAGCGACGCCATAGGCAACAAAACCGGTAACCGCCATCCCCCCTGCCAAGCCATCGGCACCATCCATGAAGTTATACGCGTTAGTCATCCAGACGATGAGCAACATTCCCAGCAAGTAACCCGATAGGGAATTTCCACCCTCAATCATCAGAAATGCCGCTGCGGCAAGCATGTGACTAGGTAGGCGAATGCGGACTGACAATCCACGCACGTCATCCAGCAAAGACAAGAGTCCCAAGGCGAACGTCACGGCGAATAGCGTGGCCAGCCCTTCATGGCGCAGCACAAGAGCGGATGACAGGACTCCTGCCATGATGCCCAATCCACCAATACGCGGGACGGGCGTGGCATGCAACGAACGCTCATTGGGATGATCCAGAGGAAGTGACTTGTCCCTGCGTAACAACCAAGCCAGGGCCACATAGGCGGCAACAAAGGCCAGCAATGGATAAATAAGGTCAAACATAGAAATAGCCTGCTGGAGTCTGGCGTGCTGAAGGGATCAGCCGCTGATTATATTTCGTACCGTTACCGCCAACCCCTCATTCAGGCTATATGGCGGACGCCAAGACAGTTCACGCCTGATGAGGCTGCTGTCTATGGCAAGTGAACCGAGCAGACGATCCACCTCAGCACGACGCCCGGTCATGCGCCCGGCAAACCTGAACCACGAGATCGGCAGCGGCAACAGCCGCTCCGATCGCCCCATGGCCGACGCTAGACGGCGCGCCAACTCGGGACTGGAAACATCTTCGCCATCGCTGACCATGTATGTCTTCCCAGCGGCGGCGGGATGTTCTAGGCATAAGCGGATGGCATCGACCAGGTTACCGAGGAAAAGCAGGCTTCTTCGGTTCGCCACGCGGCCGAGCGGCAGCGGCCATCCTCGCTCCACAGCGTGGATCAGGCGAAGAAAGTTGGCCCCGACGCCATGTCCGTACACCAGAGGCGGGCGCAGGATCACAACTTCGAGCGACGTCTCTTTGGCGATCTGGGCCAGTTGCTGTTCCGCTTCCCATTTGGAGATGGCATAAGCGTCTTCCGGCGCGGGCGAATCTGTCTCGTCGTAAGGTCTTTCGCCGCCTTCACCGTTGACTTTGATGG
>CAZEOR010000349.1:0-3607 GCA_964513695.1 uncultured Thiobacillus sp. | reverse complement strand
AGGTGGACAACCCGGATCTCAAACTGCTGCCCGGCATGACCGCCAACGCCCGCATCCTCACCGAGGAGCGCAAGGATGTGCTCAAACTGCCCAACGAGGCCCTGCGCTTCCGCCCGGTCCAGGCCGACGGCACACCCATCAAGCTGGAGGTTCGGGGCAGAGAGGAAGGTCCCGGCATCCCCGGCCGCGTCTGGGTGCTGAAGGAGGGCAAACCGTCCCCCATCAACGTCCGCCTGGGCGTCAGCGACGGCAAGGCGACCGAGATGCTGAAGGGCGACCTGCAAGCCGGCCAGGAGATCATTCTCGGTGTCGAGGAGGGTAGCCTGAACAAGGCCGCCAAGCCCAGCCGGCCATTCGGGATGGGGATGTAAACCAAGGTGGCAGCCCCCCTCATCGAGGTGCGCGACCTCGCCCGCCACTATCAGGTGGGGGAAATCACCGTACCCGCCTTGCGTGGTGTCAGCCTTGCCATTGAACGGGGCGAATTCGTCGCCGTCATGGGCCCCTCCGGTTCCGGCAAGTCCACCTTCATGAACCTGCTCGGCTGTCTGGACGTGCCCAGCGGCGGTTGTTACATCCTGGATGGCGAGGAAGTCACCGGTCTGGACCCGGACCGCCAGGCCCAACTGCGCAACCAGCGCATGGGCTTCGTGTTCCAGAATTTCAATCTGCTGCCCCGGGCCACGGCCCAGGAAAACGTCGAATTGCCTCTGCTCTATGCCCAGGCCCCCGCTGCCGAGCGGCACCGCCGCGCCCTGGAGAAACTGGCCAAGGTGGGTCTGGCGGAACGCGCCCACCATCGACCCATGCAGCTCTCCGGCGGCCAGCAGCAACGCGTCGCCATCGCCCGCGCCCTGATCAACGACCCGCCGCTGATCCTGGCCGACGAACCCACCGGCGCCCTGGACACCCATACCAGTCTGGAACTGATGGCCCTGCTCCAGGAACTCAATGACGCCGGAATCACTCTCGTGCTGGTCACCCACGAACCGGACATCGCCGCTTTCGCCAAGCGAGTGCTGGTGTTCCGGGATGGACTGCTGGTGGAGGACCGCAAGGTGGATCAGCCGCACCGTGCGGCGGACATGCTGGCGGTGGCGGCGTGATCATCCGGACAATGCCCATTGAATTAGCTTCCCCCCCTTTCATAGAGGGGAGCAAGGGGGGACTTAACGCCGCCGGCAATCCCAAAGGTCGGCAAAAACCTCCCCATCCCCCCTTTGCAAAAGGGGGGAGTCATACATCCCCACGTTCACCATGAACCTGCTCGACACCGGCCGTTCCGCCCTGCGCAGCCTGCGTGCCAACAAGCTCCGGAGCGCACTGACCGCACTGGGCATCATCATCGGTGTGGCCGCCGTCATCACCATGCTGGCGGTGGGCGAAGGCGCCAAGATCAAGGTAGCGGAACAGCTGAAAAGCCTGGGCTCCAACCTGATGGTGATCCTGCCCGGAACCGTCACCAGCAGCGGTGTGCGCCTCTCCACCGGCAGCCGCAACACCCTGACCGAGAACGACGCCGCCTCCATCCAGAGCGAAGTCACCAACGTGCTCGCCGCCGCACCGGCCATGCGCGGCACCGGCCAGGTGGTGAACGGCAACCTGAACTGGTCCACCGTCATCTACGGCGTCACCCAGGACTACCTGACGGCGCGGGAATGGGGCGTGGCGCGCGGCCGAACTCTGGACGAGAGCGACATCCGCTCCTCGGCCAAGGTCGCCCTGGTGGGCCAGACCGTGGCCCAGATGCTGTTCGGCGGCACCGATCCCACCGGGCAGACCGTGCGGGTCAAATACGTACCCTTCACCATCGTGGGCCTGCTCGATGCCAAGGGCCAGAGCTACACCGGCCAGGACCAGGACGACGTCATCCTGATTCCCCTCGGCACGGCACGGGGCCGCATCCTGGGCCAGGCCCAGGGCCGTCTGCGCACGGTGGGCCATATCAACGTGAAAATGGCGGAAGGCACCGACATGAAAACGGCGGAATCCCAGGTGCGCGAACTGCTGCGACAACGCCACCGCCTGCAACCTGAGCAGGACGACGACTTCAACATCCGCAACCTGTCGGAAGTGGTGCAGGCGGAACAGGCCGCCTCCCAGGTTTTGTCCAGCCTGCTCGCGGCGGTCGCCTCGGTGTCCCTGCTGGTAGGCGGCATCGGCATCATGAACATCATGCTGGTGTCGGTGACGGAACGGACCCGGGAAATCGGCATCCGCCTGGCGGTGGGCGCCCGGCGCAAGGACATCCTGACCCAATTCCTGGCGGAGGCGGTGATCCTGTCCCTGGTCGGAGCCCTGGTCGGCATCGCCCTCGGCGTGGGCGGCACCCTGGCGCTGGAACGTTTCGCAGGCTGGAACGTCGCCTTGCAGACACAGGCAGTCCTGCTTTCTGTGGCTTCCGCCAGCGTGGTAGGCGTATTCTTCGGCTGGTATCCGGCACGCAAAGCATCCCGCATGGCGCCGATCGAAGCACTACGTTACGAGTAAACATTGATGAAACAACTTGGCTCCAGCACCCTCGGCTTCCTGCTGGCTCTGACACTAGGGATGACTACCGGCGCCCTGGCGGCGCCCCCCGGCAACGGTTCCCCCGTATCGACGCCGCCCGCGAATGGCACGCCCTCGGCAACGACACCCCCTTCTCCCACGCTATCCGACCTGGGCCGTTCCCTACGCAGCTACTTCTCGGAAGAGGAACTGGATCTGTTGTTCCAATACATGCGCGATTCGGTCATCGCCGCCTTCAAGGGCGAGGAGGTGACCCTGCCCCCGGACCTGTCCTTCAAGCTGGAAATCCTGCTGGTGCGCATGAAGAAGGAAGGCGGGCACTACATGGACAACCTGATCAAGCAGTTGGAAAAGGATCTTGAGCGCAACCTGAAGGAAAAACTGAAGGAAAAGTTGGCTCCGCCCGACACCTCCACGTCGACCTATGCGCCGCCCACAACGCAGTGGGTCTTCCCCCCCCTCTTTTTACCGCCTCCGGCCATGATGGCGCCGGCCAGCCCGCAGCAGCAGCAACAGTACCAACCGCAGTATCGGCCTCCCTCTCCGCCGATATTCAGCCTGCCTTCCTATCCGCAGCAGCAATACCCGCCGATCGATCCCTGACCTCCGGGTTTAAATTCGCGCCAGCACATCCGGCATCGGCAGCCGGACCACCTTGGAAAAGACGGGATACGCCGCCTCGAAGTCTTGTGCGGCCATGGGCTTGGCGAACAGATAGCCCTGTGCAATGAAACCTTCCGCGCCGGCCAGATCGGTCAAGCAGCGCAGTTGCAGTTCGCTTTCCACCCCTTCCGCCACCACTTCCAGATGCAGGCTCCGGGCCAGGCTGATAACCGCCTGGGTCACCGCGGTGTCGTCGGAATCCTTGCCCAGGCCGTCGACGAAGGACTTATCGATCTTGAGCACGTCCACCGGGAAACGTTTGAGGTAAGCCAGGGAGGAATAACCCGTTCCGAAGTCATCGATGGCGATCCGGCAACCCAGTTTTTTCAGACCTTTCAGGATTTCCTGGCCGTGGGTGACTTCCTCCATCACCACACTCTCGGTGATTTCCAGTTCCAACGCGGAACCGGGCAGGCTGAATTCGTGCAGAACC
>CAZEOR010000348.1:0-3610 GCA_964513695.1 uncultured Thiobacillus sp. | reverse complement strand
GTATATCGGTTTGTAGAGCTACCTGGCATTCGTTTCGGAAAACACATGATCAATAAAATCGCGCCAACAAACATCCGACAAGTCTAGGTGTCGTGTCCCGGCTGATTCACCACGCGTTTAACGAAGAGATGCGGGTGTGACGTCTGCCAGTTTTTCAGTGCTTGGACGGGGGCGATATGACCCAAGGCCTTCTGGGGCAGTTGATGGTTATACAGCCAGGCGTAGCGCATGAGGGCTGTCTCCAATTCCTCGCCGGAGCGGAAATGATGGGTTCTCAGAATATCCGCGATTCTTCCATTGAAGCGCTCCACCATGCCGTTGGTCTGGGGCGTGCGGGGCTGGGTCAGGCGATGCTCGATGCCCAGGGCTTGGCAAAGCTGGTCGAATTCATGGTTTCCCGTCGCCTTCCGATCCCGGCTACCAAACAGCCGGTCGGTGAACTCCTTGCCGTTGTCGGTCAGGACCTTGCTGATCCGGATCGGGCAGGCCTTGTGCAGGGCGTGCAGGAAGGATCGAGCGGCCGCCGCTGTCTTGTTGGCCTTGATGGCGAGGTAGACCCAGCGGCTGGCCCGGTCGATGGCGACGAACAGGTAGCGCCGGGTGGCCTCGTCCCCCATCTGGGGCAGGTACTTCACATCCACGTGCAGGTAGCCCGGCTCGTAGGCCTTGAACGGCTTCGTGGCCCGCTTTGCCGTGGTGGTCTCAGGTCGGGTGGAGACGCCGTGGCGCTTCAGGCAGCGGTGCAGGGCGGAGCGGGTGAGGTCGGGATGGATGAATTCCTTGGCCACGGCCAGCAGATCATCCAGGGACAACCACAGGGTGTCGCGGATCGCCAGCACCACGGCTTCCTGGGCCGGGGAGAGGGTGGTTTGCAGGCGGTGGGCCGTGTGGGAGCGGTCTTCCACCGTGTCCCGGTGTTTCCAGCGGGCGATGGTTTCCACCGTGACGCCGTATTGCCGGGCCAGTTCCGTCATCGGCTGGTCGCTCGCTTGGATGAGCGCTCGAATCCTCGGCGTGGTCGTGGCGTTCTTGTGCAGTCTCACTTGCATCCCAGCAACTCCAGAAGTACCTCTCGGGCCATGAATATCCCACATCGCTTCAGTACTAGGGAATCGTCAGGGACTACACAACAAAGCATTACAAATAAGCAGCAGTCTGGTGAGAAAACATCGAGGCTTTCGCCCCAACCTGCAAGTGACCCATAGGACAAAGAAAACCCTTACCCCGCATAGACGCTCTCCATGATTTCCATGAAGCGACGCGCCTGGGGCGAGAGGAAGCGCCCCTTGCGCAGGACCAGTCCGTAGCTGCGTTGGGGGAAATATTTGGTCAGCGGTATCCGCACCAGGGCTTCGGTGCCTTCCAGGCAGATGTCGGTGACGATGGAGATGCCCATGCCCAGGCTGACGTACTTCTTGATGACTTCCCAGCCACCAGCTTCCAGGGTGACCGTGAAGGTCAGATTGTTCTGCTGGAACACGTATTTCACGATGCGCCAGGTGGACAGGTGGCTGGGGGGCAGGATGAGGCCGTACTGGCTGACGTCCTCAAGGGTGATCTCCTCGCCGGCGGCGGATTTCACCGCAAGGGGATGGTCCAGGGGCGTGATCAGCATGGGGTCGTAGTTCACCACCGGCTTGTATTCGATGTCCTCCGGCACCTCCAGCATGGAGCCCACGGCGAAGTCGATCTCGTCGGAGCGCAGCATCTTCAGGCCATCCCTGCCGGTGACGTTGTGCATCTTGAGCTGCACCTTGGGATAGGCGGTGACGAACTGGCGGACCGGCTCCGGCAGAATATAAAGGATGGTGGATTCGCCGGCGCCGATTTTCAGCTCCCCCGATTCCAGCTTGCCGAAGTGGGCGGCGAAGCTTTCCTGGAGCTTGTCGATGCCATCCACCAGGGGTTCGGAAAGCTGGAACAGAACCTCACCCTCGGGGGTCAGTTTGAGGTGGGGACCGCGCCGTTCGAACAGGACCACAGCGAGTTCCCGTTCCAGCGCCTGGATTTGCAGGGATACCGATGGCTGGGACAGGAACAGCTTATCCGCTGCCTTGGAGATGCTGCCACAGCGGACCACCTGATAGAACGCCCGGAGCTGCTTGAGCCGGTTGTTCTTGTAGTAAAGCGGTGCGTCGGATGGCATGGAAGTCTCCTATAAATAGCGGTGTATGCGATTCATGAGGTGGGTGATTTTTGGGGTATTGTGCGCCGCATCATTAAATCAGCCAATATCCAAGATTGAAATTATTGGCCCGTCGCTAGCGTGAAACTTTTACACTGTGCACTGCAACAATTTCGACCTGAAGGTCTTTAATTGTTGAACAAAATAGTCAAGAAAGGTGTTCGAGATGGAGATGATGTCCAGCATCGCGGTGGCAGGGGCCTTCATGGCGACCCTCGGCACGCTGTTGGCCTGGCTGTTGGCCGTGGCCAACAAGCGTCTCTATGTCTATGAAGACCCGCGCATAGGCGAGGTCGAGGAACTCCTGCCCAAATCCAACTGCGGCGCCTGCGGTACCGCCGGCTGTCGCAACTTCGCCGAGCAGGTGGTGGCTGGCGACATCATTCCGGCCAAGTGCACGGTCAACTCCCCCGACATGAACGCATACATCGCAAATTTCCTGGGTGTGGAAATGGGCGATGTGGAAAAACAGGTGGCGCGTCTGGCCTGCGCCGGCGGCAGCCACGTGGCCTACGTGCGCGCCAACTACAAGGGCCTGGGCACCTGCCGCGCGGCGGCCACCGTGTCCGGCGGCGGCAAGGCCTGCGCCTGGGGCTGTCTGGGTTTGGGCGACTGCGAGGTCGAATGCGATTTCGACGCCATCGTCATGAATCAGTACGGCCTCCCCGTGGTGGATGCCGACAAGTGCACCGCCTGCGGCGATTGCGTGGATGTGTGCCCGAAAGACCTATTTTCCTTGCAGCCCGTGAGCCACAAGCTCTGGATGGCCTGCAAGAGCCGGGCGGATGGCGACGTTTCCGAAGCGCAATGCGAGGTGGCTTGTACCGCCTGCGGCAAATGCGTCATGGATGCCGCCCCCGGTCTCATCCGCCTGGACAACAACCTGGCGGTGATCGACTACGCTAAGAACCACTTGGCGTCTCCCGTGGCGATCGAGCGCTGCCCCACCGGGGCCATCGTCTGGCTGCAAGACAGCCAGACGCTGCGTGGGCGCGAGGCCAAGAAGATCATCCGCATAGAAGCGCTGCCGGTACGCGCGAACGTTGTTTGAGAGGCATCACACCATGATAAAGAACCCCATCTCCAAGCTCCTCGGCTCCATGCATCTTATCGAGCCCGGCGTCGCAACCAAGACAGGTGCGAAAATCGCGAAATATCCCGGTGTACGTGACGCCATCGACGGCAACACCGCCGTGATCCTGGTGGAGCGGGAAGCCTCCGACGCCGCCGGCGCCTACCCCATCACGCCGTCCACCAACATGGGCGAATACTGGTCGGAAGCCGCCGCCGCCGGCCACGTGAACATCTCCGGACGCCCCCTGATCTTCCTGGAACCGGAATCCGAGCACGCCGCCGCCGGCGTCACCGCGGGCATGGCCATGACCGGCCTGCGCTCGGTGAACTTCACCTCCGCCCAGGGCGCCG
>CAZEOR010000347.1:0-3621 GCA_964513695.1 uncultured Thiobacillus sp. | reverse complement strand
ACCTCTGCCGTGGAAAACGATCAGCAAGGCCGAAGCGCTGGAGATCGTCAATGGCGAAGATTGAATTCGTGGTTGTGCTTCGTGATGCTGCACCGGTTTGAAAAAAGGCGTCTCCGCGTTACGCAAGCGGATTGGAGTCGGTGAGTCGATGTGCGGAACCAGCGGGAGTTGAGGTGGCTACATCGCCCTCTTTTCCGTCAGGATCTAGCCTCATCGTGTGGGCGGAGCTTCTGCTTTTGGCCAGGTTGCACTGGCCTGACCGAAACACGCCCATGTTCGGCGGCTACCACTTCGATCCCGAGCAGGAACGCGAGATTGTGTCGCTGGGGGAAAGCCTGGAAACCATGGCCGTTCATCAAGGAGGGCAAGGTGCGCGCCTGGGGTGCCTTCCAACGAAACACCCTGGGGCTTGATGCGCTTCCTGCGCTTGGTCGACGAACTGGGATTGCCGCGTCCGGTATCGGTCCAGAATGCTTACAGCCTGCTCAATCGCACCTGGGAAAACGGATTGGCGGAAATCAGCTTTCGAGAAAAGGTGAGCCTGCTGGCTTATTCCTCCCTCGGTTTTGGCTTTCTGACCGGCAAGTATCTGAAGGATCCCCGCTCTCCTGGCCGGGCCAATCTGTTCAGCGATTTCGCCCAGCGCTACAAGAAGCCCAATACGGCGAAGGCCGTGGCGGCCTATGTGGACCTGGCCGAGCAGCACGGCCTCACGCCCACCCAATTATCACTGGCCTTTGTCTATAACCACTGGTGCGTTGGTAGCACCATCATCGGCGCCACCAGCATGGCGCAACTGCAAGAGAATCTGGATGCAGCGGATGTCACCCTGTTCCCGGAAGTGCTGCAGGCCGTCGAACGGATTCATCTGGAATATCCCAATCCTGCACCTTGAAAACTATCCCTTGGGAATGACTGGGCAAGGATCCAGCTTGGATTCTGTTTGAACACATATAAGTTCATGAGCATGGTCGTGGGGCAAACGCAGACTTTAGATTGCGCACGCTATGGCCGCCATCCCTCTCCTGCCCACCAGTCCATGAGCAGCCCGGCCGAGCCGGCAACCGCGTCCAACACCGGCAGCAGAAATTCGCGCAGATCGGCTATCACGATGGCCAGTGGCATCGGATGCAGGGCATTCTTGCGCAGGAAGGCCTGCCACTGCTTTCCCTTCTGGTCGTCGTTGATGAACTCGTCACTCAAGCCGATCGGCAGGCCCTGGGGAACGGCGGTGCTGCGACGCTCGAAGGTGGCCGTGACCGCTCGCAACAGAACCGATCCGTCAAAGTCGGAATGCTTGGCCAGCACCCACAGGTCGAAGAAATCCTTCATCCGGCTGTTCAGCATGCCGAGTGATGTCAGTGCTTCCAGCTTTTCCGCGACGACGGTGTAGCGGGGATAGACCCGAAGTTGCGGCGCGGGCAAGCCGGGCAGAATGATCGGATAAAGCGCATCCTCCGGACCGGGCACGACGGCATCGCCGAACCCGATATCAACCTGCACCGGGCAACGGGCACTATCCAGCATCCCCATCAGTGTGACCCGGACACCGGCATAGTTGGCTTCCTTCCTGATCTCGGCTGCCTTGACCGACTCTGGCTGAAACAGAATGCCGTCCTCGACCTCGATGCGGCAGATGCCCTGGAAAAGCTGTTCCAGATGTGGAATCTCGGCCGATCCAAACCCCAGGAAATCGGCGTCGTGGGTCGGGCGATGGGGCACGTCGAACCACAGGTCGAACAGGAGCGCCCCCTTGAGCAGAAACTGGTCACGCTGCTCCGAAACGCTCATACGGTAGAGCAGTCGCTCAAGTGCATAGCGGGTCAGCAGCAGGTTGTAGTCCAGATTTTCAGCCCGAGCCTTGTTGAGGAGCCGATCCCTGATCGACGCCCCGATGTTCCGAACGCTCATGCCAGGCTCTCCAGGTAAGGGCGCATCACATTGGCGACGCGGCAGACCTTGGCGTAGCGCCAGATGTCGTCGCTGGTCATGTGCTTATCGTGCCAGGCTTCGCGCAGCGCTTCTAGGGCAACATCGAGGCCGATCTTGTTGCGGTACTTGAAGCAGTCAGCAACGGTCTTGGCGACGCCGGTGATGCGGACGGTCACGCCATCCACGACGTGTTCCTCGACCCCCTCGGTGAACGCCGCACCGGAGAAGCGGACGATGCGCAGTGGCGGGTAGTCCAGCTTCGGTGCAATGGCTTTGTTCTCGATGGCCAGCCAAACCTGGAACGGAGCTTGGGTAGTCAGGTCGTGGAATCGCAGCGCCGAGAGCAGGCAGACAACACCTTTGGGAACCCTGCGCGCCACCTCCGCCAGCGATCCGTGGGCCGATACCTCTCGCCCAGGCAGCCCGTAGAGGCCACGCCCGACACGCTCCAGCTGCCCATGCCGGACAGCGCGGGTCAGGGAAACTCGGGGGATTCCCAGTGGTGCCAGATCACACGGGCGGACGAGTCCACTTGATCGCACCAGATTGATCAGCCTCTCGGCGGTGGTGTCCATGTCTACTATGGTGTTTCATAAAATAGGTATATGTCAATTAGTACCTATGCATCGGAACTGCTAATCTGGATCGATTTTCCCCTTGTCCATGTTCGCAACCCTAAATTCGGAAGCCGTTTGACGGTTTCCTGCAAGCGGCTTCCCCCCCAAGTCGGACATCGGAAAACCGACTCAGACAGAGGAGAGTAGTGGCCATTTTTTACATCCCCCTGCAACACCTATTCCTCCTTGAAACTTGTGCTCGGCATCCGTCGAGTCCTCAACCATTGTGTCCGTGGGGACACAATTTCAAGGAGAAGTACCATGGGCATCACCAACACCGCCAACGACGTTTCCACTACCAATGTTCGCTACAGCGCCTTCCTCGGGATGCTGTACGTCAGCAGTACGGAGAACGAGGCTCTTATCAAGGAAGCCAAGATCCATGCTGGAGGCGAATCGGAAGTAAAGAAGGGCTTCCAGGGCAACAAGGGGGATTCCCCTTCCGCCAAGGCCGTCTCCCTCCTTCGTGAGAAGGGCGTCACTCCCTGCAAGGTCTCTGGTGTCCTAACTGGCGCTCGGGTCATCGAGCGGGATGTCGAAGGCCGTAAGACCCCGTACCTGAACGTGTCCCTCAAGGACGAGGACGGTCGCTATTACATCTCCATTGCTTTGGCCCAGTCCGGCGCCCAAATGCTGGCCCGCAAGATGGTGAACGCTGAACCCGGTGTCGAAACTGAGATCATGATGTTCGCTACCTACGGTCAGAAAGAGGGTGCCGCCCGTGCGTATGCAAATCACGGAGCTGCTGTGCGCCAGCATGGCAAGGAAGTTGTTTCGCTTGATCCGAAGGAAAATTTGGTGCCGCAAGTCAACGCGGCGACAAAGGCCCTGAAGGATGCCGGCGTGGACGACAAGGAAACCATCGGCAAGCGACGCCAGGCGGTCGAACTCCAGTTCCATCTTGGTCTGATGACCGAGGTCGAGCAGAAGTTCTCCGACTTCTATGCCACACGGGAGATTCCCGCCAATGGCCATGAAGCTGGAACAGACGAGGTTCCGTTCGCTGATGAAAGTGACGACATCCCGTTCTGATCCCTGATCCTGTAGTACCCCGACCCCGCCTGGTCTCTGA
>CAZEOR010000346.1:0-3672 GCA_964513695.1 uncultured Thiobacillus sp. | reverse complement strand
TGCAGGTTGCCGTTGCCGGCGTGGCCAAAGCTGACGATGGGCACCCGGTGGCGGGTGCCCAGGGCGTCGATGGCGCCCACCAGCCGGGCCAGGTGGGCCACCGGCACCACCACGTCCTCGTTGATCTTGAGGGGGGCGATGTTCTTCACCGCCAGGGACAGGGACTTGCGCGCCGTCCACAGACGCTTGATGTCGGCGGCGGTGAAGCCGCTCTGGATCTCCAGCAGGCCGTCGCCGGAAAGGGATTTCTCCAGCTCGGCGATCTGCCGCGGCACGTCCTCGGCGCCGCCGTCTGCCTCCACCATGAGCACGGCGCGGGTGCCCTCGGGCAGGCCCTCGGCGCCGCCGTACTCGCGAATGGCGGCCAGGGAACGGCTGTCCATGAATTCCAGGGCGCAGGGCACCACCGGCCGGGCCATGACCCGCACCACGGCGGCGCAGGCGGCGGCGGTGTCGGCGTAGCAGACCCGCAGGGTGGCCACGGTCTCCGGCGCCGGCAGCAACTTCAGGGTGGCCTCGGTGATGAGGGCCAGGGTGCCCTCCGAACCCACCAGCAGGCGGGAGAGGTCGAAGGCGGTGGCGTATTTGCTGGTGCGGCTGCCCACCCGCAATTCCCGGCCGTCACCGGCCACGGCGCGCAGGCCCAGGACGTGGTCCCGGGTGGCGCCGTATTTCACGCAGCGGGGGCCGGCGGCGTTGGTGGCCAGGTTGCCGCCGATGCGGCTGTAGGCGCCGGAACCCGGGTCCGGGGCATACATGAGGCCGGCGCTGGCGGCCAGGGCGTCGATGTCGTCGGTGACCACGCCGGGTTCCACCACCATGAGGCGGTTGGCCGGATCGAACTCGAGGACGCGGTTCATGCACTCGAAGCTCACCACCACGCTGCCAGGAACCGGCAGGGCGCCGCCCAGGTTGCCGGAGCCGGCGCCCCGGGCCACCAGGGGAAAACCATGGCGATTGGCCAGTTTCACGATGGCCGCCACATCGTCGTGGCTGGCGGGGAACAGCACCGCTTCGGGCATGCAGGAACGGGGGGTCTCGTCGCTGGCGTATTCGCTCCGCGTGGCTGCGTCGATGAAGGCCCGCTCGGGACCGAGCAGGGCCAGCAGATCGGTCAGGACTTCCGAGGAAAGGATCACGGTTTCAACCTCGGATCAACCCAGGGTCGCTTCGACCACTTCCGCCACCGCCGCCAGGGCGTCGCTGTCCTTATAGCGGGCGTGAACTTCCTGGATGGCGGCTTCGTAGACGATGCGGTTGAAGGGCGTGGCGGCCTGCTCGGCCATGGTGTGCTTCAGGGCCTGGGTCATGACCTTATCCAGGGAGACGATGCGCTTGGCGCGGATCACACCGTCCTCGGCATCCACCAGGACCATGCGCAGGCGGCCCCGGTCGCCGGGTTCTTCCTTCGGCAGTTCCCGTTCGGTTTCCGGCACCAGATGCAGGTTGAAGGCCACATCCGACCACTCGCACACGTTCTGTATCTTGTAGAGCAGGAAGGCCGCCGGGCCATGGGTGAACAGGCCGACCTCCACCGGCTGGATGCGGAAACCATCCACCTCGGCGCCCGTGGGGCCGTTCCAGAACAGCACCAGTTCGTGGCCCTCGTTCACGTAGGCGTAGCGGGCGCCCTCGTCATAGCGGTTGTAGGCCGGGTCGAAGACCTCGCCCACCTGGCGCGCCAGCATCACTGGTTCTCCTCGGGCAGCACCGAAGCCAGCATGGCCACCATGTCCGGATCGAAGTCGTAGCCGAGTTCCTCGCCGGGGTTGATGGACAGGCCCATGTTCTCGCCCATGCGGCGCAGGATCCAGGACATCTCGGTGAGCAGGCCGCCGCCGAAACCCGGGAACTCGGCGACGAGAGCCTTGGCCCGTTCCGGCGTACTGAAGGTGATCAACACCCGGTTGCCCTCTTCGTCCTCCAGCACGAGGGGCTCGGCCTTGGTGCTGCTCTGGAAACCGGCGATCTTGTACTTGTCCTCCTTTGCCGGCATGAAGACTTCAACATCGATCAGGCGCTTGGCGAAGGTTTCCGGGTCCAAATCGCCCTGCTGCATTTCGACCAGCAGGCGTTCGACATCATTGCGGGGGGGGACTGAGCTCATGGGGGCCACGTTGCAGTGCGGAAGACCGGGCAGGATACCACCGGCCCCCACCCCTCGAAAGCCAATAGAATCCCTCCGGACTAGGAGGTGAACGCCATGTTGAGACTTGGCATCGACCTGGGTGGCAGCAAGATCGAAATCGCCGCCTTCGATGAAACCGGACGAGAAGTTCTGCGCCGACGCATATCCACGCCCCAGGGCGACTACCGGGCCACGGTGGAAGCAGTGGCATCTCTGGTGGGAGCTGCAGAATACGAACTGAACGAACGGGGCACACTGGGCATCGGCATGCCCGGGGCAGAGTCGCGCGTCACCGGACTGATCAAGAATGCGAACTCCACGTGCCTCATCGGCCAGCCTCTGCGACAAGATTTGCAAACCCTGCTGCAAAGGGAGGTGCGCCTGGCCAACGATGCCAACTGCTTCGCCCTGTCGGAAGCTGTGGATGGCGCGGCGGCGGGTGCGGAAACGGTGTTCGGCGTGATCATCGGCACCGGTTGCGGCGCTGGCGTGGTGGTACGCGGCCAAGTTCTCACCGGAGCCAATGCCATCGCCGGGGAATGGGGCCACAACCCACTGCCCTGGCCGCTCGAACGCGAACGTCCCGGTCCGACCTGCTACTGCGGCAAGCACGGCTGCCTGGAAACCTGGCTGTCCGGCCCTGGTCTGGCGCGGGATTTTCTTGCCGCCAGCGGCAAGAACCTGCCGGCCCATGCCATTGCCGCTGGCGCACTGGAGGGTGACGTGGATTGTCAGGCCGCCATGGAGCGCTACGAGGATCGTCTGGCTCGTGGCCTGGCCCAGGTCATCAATGTGCTGGACCCGGATCTCATCGTTCTGGGTGGCGGCCTATCCAATATCCAGCGTCTGTATGAAAACGTCCCACGGCACTGGGGCCGCTACGTCCTCTCCGACCATGTCGTTACCCGGCTGGTGGCGCCCGTCCACGGCGACTCCAGCGGCGTGCGCGGCGCGGCCTGGCTATGGAATCGGGAAACCGGACCCTGAAGGCGGACCGCCGGCATCGACGGGATTTCAGCAGCCCGGCTTGATAACGCACCAAGCCGGTGCAGCACAACGCACCATGAACCGGCATCGTTCATGGATTGATTATTCAAGGCACCAATCAAGCTCAATTCAGTCCAATTCAAGGTTTTCTTGTCTATGGCATGCGCATTGCTACATCCCTGACAGAACCCCTTCGATCATCAACCGGGAGAGCGCCATGAGCTTGTTCAACCAGTACATCGAACGTTACCGCCGGGTGGAAGAGGAATACTCCCTGGAGGAGTTTCTGGCGATCTGCAAGAACGACCGCATCGCCTACGCCAGTTCCGCAGAACGCATGCTGGCGGCCATCGGAGAAGCGGAAATGGTGGACACCCGCCAGGACCCGCGCCTTTCCCGGATCTTCTCCAACAAGGTGATCAAGGTTTATCCGGCCTTCAAGGACTTCTACGGCATGGAGGACACCGTCGAGCAGATCGTTTCCTACTTCCGCCACGCAGCCCAGGGACTGGAAGAGCGGAAGCAGATCCTCTACCTGCTGGGTCCGGTGGGCGGCG
>CAZEOR010000345.1:0-3678 GCA_964513695.1 uncultured Thiobacillus sp. | reverse complement strand
ACATCTGCACCGGCTACAAGCTGGACGGCGAGGTCTGCGACATCCTGCCCGTGGGCTCCGAGATGCTGGCCGACTGCGAGCCCATCTACGAAGAGCATCCAGGCTGGAAAGATAGTACCGTCGGCGTGAAGACTTTCGAGCAACTGCCTGCCAACGCCCAGTCCTATCTGAAGCGCATGGAAGAGCTGTGCGGCGTACCCGCCGACATCATCTCCACCGGCCCGGACCGGGCGGAGACCATCGTACGGCGGCATCCGTTCGATTAAGCCACAAGGTCGTGCCACGGAAGGGCGCGTCATCGATCAGGCCGGAACGGATATGCGGATTCCGACCTTGATGCGCGCCCTGATCCTTTTCGGCCTGATCTTTCTCGCCGCTTGCTCCCAGCCGGTCAACAGCCCCTATTCCGTTTCGAGCAGCAACAAGACCGTCCTCTATTCCGCCTTCGAGGAGCGGCCCAAGCACCTGGACCCGGCTCGTTCCTATAGCGAGAACGAGTACGTCTACCTGGGCAATATTTACGAACCGCCGCTGCAGTACCACTACCTGAAGCGGCCCTACCAACTGGAGCCCCAGACCGCCGTCGCCATGCCGGCGGTGCGCTATTTCGATGCGGACGGGCGCGAACTGCCGCCCGATGCGGAAGTTGGAAAGATCGCGGCGTCCGAGTATGAAATCCGCCTCAAGCCCGGTATCCGCTACCAGCCCCATCCCTGCTTCGCCAAGGATGCCGCCGGCAAACCGCGCTATGTCCCCATCAAGCCCGAGGAACTGGCCCGCATCGATAATTTCCAGGGGTTTACCGAGACTGGCAGCCGGGAGCTTATCGCCGAGGATTACGTCTACCAGATCCGCCGCCTGGCCCATCCCCGTGTGCAATCCCCCATCCTGGGCCTGATGGCGGATTACATCATCGGCCTGAAGGACCTGGCCAAGGCCCTGGGCAAAGCGGCCAAGGGCCAGCCCAAGCACGCTTATCTGGAAATCGGCAAATTTGAATTTCAGGGCGCATATACAGTGGACCGTTATACCTACCGGGTGCGTATCAAAGGCAAGTATCCCCAGTTCGTTTACTGGCTGGCCATGCCCTTCTTCGCGCCGGTGCCTGAAGAGGCGGAGCGTTTCTACCGCCAGCCGGGCATGGCGGAGAAAAACTTCAGCCTGGACTGGCAGCCGGTGGGCAGTGGCGCCTATTACCTGGCTGAAAACGACCCGAACCGGGTCATGCGCCTGGAGCGCAACCCGTATTACCACGAGGATTTCTATCCGGCCGAAGGCGACCCTGGTGACCGGGAGGCGGGCCTGCTGGCTGACGCGGGCAAGCGCCTGCCCATGGTGGACACGGTGATCTACTCCCTGGAGAAGGAAGATGTGCCCTACTGGAACAAATTCCTCCAGGGCTATTACGACGCTTCCGGCGTCAGTTCCGACAGCTTTGACCAGGCCATCCGCATGAACGCCGACGGTCAACCCGATCTCACGCCGGATATGCGCCGGCGTGGCATTCAGCTTTCCACCGCCGCAAGGCCCAGCCTGAACTATATGGGTTTCAACATGCTGGACCCGGTAGTGGGCGGCCTGTCCGAGCGGTCCAGGAAACTGCGGCAGGCGCTTTCCATCGCCATCGACTACGACGAGTTCATCTCCATCTTCCTGAACGGGCGCGGCCTGCCCGGCCAGGGGCCGATCCCGCCGGGGATATTCGGGCACAGGGAGGGGGTGGCGGGGATCAATCCAGTTGTATTTCGAGCGGATTGTGGGGCCAATGCGTTTTTCCCCCCTTCATCAAAGGGGGGTAGGGGGGATTTGGCAACGGTAACTAGTGCGCAATCCACTTCGAAATCCCCCCCAGCCCCCCTTTACGAAAGGGGGGAGTCAGGTTGCGCCAAGTTCAAACGCCGCCCCTTGGATGAAGCGAAGAAACTCCTGGCCGAGGCCGGCTATCCCAACGGCCGCGATGCGAAGACCGGCCAGCCCCTCACCCTTTACTTCGACACCATGGCCAGCGGCCCGGAAGCCAAGTCGCGCATGGACTGGTTCCGCAAACAGTTCGCCAAGCTGGACATCCAACTGGTCATTCGCGCCACCGACTACAACCGCTTCCAGGACAAGATGAACAAGGGTAGCGAGCAGATATTCGAATGGGGCTGGAACGCCGATTACCCGGACCCGGAGAACTTCCTGTTCCTGCTCTACGGCCCCAACAAAAAAGTCGGCGTGGGTGGCGAGAACGCGGCCAACTACCAGAATCCCCGCTTCGATGCCCTGTTCGAGAAGATGAAGGACATGGGCAACGGTCCGGAACGGCAAGCGGCAATCGACGAGATGGTCAGGCTGGTCCGTGAGGATGCGCCCTGGGTCTATGCCTTCCATCCCAAGAGCTTCGGCCTGCGCCATGGCTGGGTGAAGAATGCCAAGCCCAATCTGATGGCCCACAACCTGCTGAAGTACCGGCGCGTGGACCCGGCGGCCCGCTCTGATTACCAGGCCCAATGGAACCGGCCGGTCCTGTGGCCGGTGCTGGTGACTCTGGCCGTTCTGGCGGCCCTGGTCTGGCCGGCGGTATCCGCCTACCGCAGGCGCCAGAAGGCGACGGCGCATGGTTAACTACGTCATCCGCCGCCTGCTCTATGCCATCCCCATCCTGCTTGGGGTGAACCTGCTCACCTTCGCCCTGTTCTTTGTGGTCAACACCCCGGACGACATGGCCCGCATCCACTTGGGCGCCAAGCATGTCACGCCGGAATCCATCGCCCGCTGGAAGAGTGAGCACGGTTACGACAAGCCCCTGTTCTTCAACGGCCAGGCCGCCGGCCTGGCCAAGGCCGGCGACACCCTGTTCGTGGAGAAATCCCTCAAGCTGTTCGTGCTGGACTTCGGCGCCGCCGATGACGGCCGCGACATCGCCCGGGAGATCAGGACGCGCATGTGGCCGTCCCTCGCAATTGCCTTGCCCACCTTTCTGGTGGGGCTGCTGGCCTATATCAGCTTCGCCTTGCTGTTGGTGTTTTTCCGGGGCACGCCACTGGATACAGCCGGGGTGGTCCTGTGCGTGGCCCTCATGTCTATCTCCGGACTGTTCTACGTCATCGGCGGCCAGTACCTCATGGGCAAGCTATGGCATTGGTTCCCCATCTCCGGCTACCAATCCGGGCTGGAAGCCTGGAAATTCCTGCTCATGCCGGTGCTGGTGAGCCTGGTGGCGGGCATCGGCGATTCGTCCCGCTTCTACCGCGCCCTCTTCATCGAAGAGATCGGCAAGGACTATGTGCGCACCGCCCGAGCCAAGGGCCTGTCGGAATTGCGCGTGCTGTTCCGCCACGTGTTGGGCAACGCCATGATCCCCATCCTCACCGGCGTGGTGGTGGTGCTTCCGCGCCTGTTCCTGGGCAGCCTGATCATCGAATCCTTCTTCGGCATCCCCGGCCTGGGCAGCTACACCATCGACGCCATCCAGGCCCAGGATTTCGCCATCGTGCGCTCCATGGTGTTCCTGGGTTCGCTGCTCTACATCGTCGGCCTGGTGCTGACGGACATCTCCTACACGCTGGTGGACCCCCGGGTGAGGCTGGAATGAACTTCAAGCCTGTCCTGCTCTGGTCCGACGCCCTCATCCTGGTGCTCCTGGCGCTGGTGGCGGCGGGCGTCTGGCTGGCCCGCCACAACGAGACCTTCCGG
>CAZEOR010000344.1:0-3708 GCA_964513695.1 uncultured Thiobacillus sp. | reverse complement strand
TCGGTGAGGGGTGAGGAGAGAGGAGTGAGGGGGTAACCCTTGCGTCCCGCGCCTTTCTCCTCACCCCTCACTCCTTACTCGTCACCATGAACAACCCCCGCCCCCAACGCGTCGCAGAGCAGATCCGTCATGAACTGGCGGACATCGTCATGCGCGAAATGAAGGATCCCCGCGTCGCCGGCGTGTCCTTCACCGCCGTGGAAGTGACCCGCGACCTGGAGCACGCCAAGGTCTGGTTCACCGTGTTCGGCAAGGATCACGAAGACACGCTCCGGGGCCTGGCCCACGCCGCCGGTTTCCTGCGCAGCGAGCTGGCCCACCGCATGTCCATGCGCACCGTGCCCAAGCTCACCTTCCACTACGACAAGTCCGTGGAACGGGGCGCCCACCTGTCCCACCTCATCGATCAGGCGGTCGAGGAAGACCGCAAGCACCTCCAGGACCAACCCCCGGCGGACGATGAAGCGCAAGGTTGACGGCGTCCTGCTTCTGGACAAGCCCGCCGGCCTGACTTCCAACGCCGCCCTGCAAAAGGCCAAACGGCTCTTCCGGGCGGAGAAAGCCGGCCATACCGGCACCCTGGATCCCTTCGCTACCGGCCTGCTGCCTCTTTGTTTGGGCGAGGCCACCAAGTTTTCCCAATTCCTGCTGGATGCCGACAAGGTTTACCTGGCCGTGGTGAAGCTCGGCATCCGGACTTCATCCGGCGATCTCGACGGCGAGGTCATTGCCACCCGGCCGGTGAATATCTCGGAAGCCAGCCTGTGCCAGGCACTGGAAGGCTTCATGGGGGAGATTGAACAGGTGCCGCCCATGCATTCAGCCCTCAAGCACCAGGGGCGCCCCCTCTACGAATACGCCCGCAAGGGTATAGAGATCGAACGCAAGGCGCGCCGGGTCGTGGTGCGTGCATTGAGCCTTGAAACATTCGAGGGTGATAGCTGCACCTTGCGTGTCCATTGCGGCAAGGGCTTCTATGTGCGGGCACTGGCCGACGATCTGGGCGAAGTTCTCGGCTGCGGTGCGCATCTGGTTGGTCTGCGCCGTCTGGCCGTGGGCGGATTTTCGCTTGATAACGCCATGACGTTGCAGGAACTCGAGGTCATGCCCGAGGCAATGCGTGACGCACGGCTGCTTCCGCCCGATGGACTGATCGCTGAGCTTCCGGGTCTGAGCCTGGATGTGGAGTCGACTTGGCAGATTTCCCATGGCCAGGCGGTGTGGATACCGCGCCTGCGCGTCGGGGAAATCTA
Source organism: uncultured Thiobacillus sp. (assembly GCA_964513695.1). Classification (GTDB taxonomy): domain Bacteria; phylum Pseudomonadota; class Gammaproteobacteria; order Burkholderiales; family Thiobacillaceae; genus PFJX01. Next base: position 2,455 of record CAZEOR010000344.1, on the reverse strand, counting down.
TCGTCTCTATGGGCCACACCAGGATTTCCTGGGGGTGGCTGAAGTGAATCAGGATGGCAAACTGGCGCCAAAACGGCTCGTTGTCCAGGCCTGATATGGGAATCCATGCCGACTTCTTCTTGTATGAGAGTCATTCCTCGGCTTACAATCCGCCGCTTTACCGAACGTGTCCTGAATAGCCTCGGGCCACGCGATTGCAAAGGAGTATGTCATGGCTATTACTACCGCCGCCAAGGCTCAGATTCTCAAGGATTACCAGCGCGCCGCCGCCGACACCGGTTCCCCGGAAGTCCAGGTCGCTTTGCTGACTGCCCGCATCAACGACCTGACCGGTCACTTCAAGGCCCACGCCAAGGATCACCATTCCCGTCGCGGCTTGCTCAAGATGGTCAGCCGTCGCCGTCGTTTGCTGGACTACCTGAAGGACAGGAACGCGGACAGCTACACACAGCTCATCCAGCGCCTGGGCCTGCGCAAGTAATCAGCACGTAGTTATCTCGTGCCCGCTCAAGCTGGGTTCGAGCGGTTCTCGGCGTCATCGGCATAAAACATTAGGAAGAAAACAGCGTGAATCCGGTCAAGAAGACATTTCAGTACGGTCGCCATCAAGTCACCCTGGAAACCGGCGAGATCGCCCGCCAGGCGGACGGCGCCGTCATCGTCAACATGGACGACACCGTGGTGCTGGTCAGCGTGGTGGCGAAGAACGAAGTCAAGCCCGGCCAGGACTTCTTCCCGCTGACTGTCGACTACATGGAGAAGAGCTACGCCGCCGGACGCATCCCGGGTGGCTTCTTCAAGCGCGAGGGCAAGCCCACGGAGAAGGAAACGCTGACGTCCCGCCTGATCGATCGGCCCATCCGCCCCCTGTTCCCGGATGGCTTCTTCAATGAAGTCCAGGTCATCGCCACGGTGATGTCCTCCAATCCGGAAGTGGATTCCGACATTCCCGCCCTGATCGGCGCCTCCGCCGCCCTGGCCCTGTCGGGCCTGCCCTTCAACGGTCCCCTGGGCGCCGCCCGGGTCGGCTATGTGGATGGCCAGTACGTGCTCAACCCGACCCAGGCCGAACTGAAGGAATCCAAGTTGGACCTGGTGGTGGCCGGTACCGAGACCGCCGTGCTGATGGTGGAATCCGAAGCCAAGGAGCTACCCGAGGATGTGATGCTGGGCGCCGTGGTGTTCGGCCATGACCAGATGCAGGCCGCCATCGACGCCATCAACGAGCTGGCCGACGAAGCCGGCAAGGACGCCTGGGACTGGACCGCGCCGGAAACGCCCACGGCCATTCTCGACCAGATGAACGCCCTGTGCGGCGACGACCTGAACAAGGCCTACTCCATCAAGCAGAAGCAGGCCCGTGTCGCCGCCGTGGACGAGATCCGCAACCGGGTGTTCGCGGAAATGATCAGCGCCGACATGGACACCACCGCCGCCAACGTGGTGAAGGACCTGTTCCACAGCCTGGAGGCCAAGGTGGTGCGCGGCCGCATCCTGGCCGGTGAGCCCCGCATTGACGGGCGCGACACTCGCACCGTGCGCCCCATCACCATCCGCACCGGCGTGCTGCCCCGCACCCACGGTTCCGCCCTGTTCACCCGCGGCGAAACCCAGGCCCTGGTGGTCGCCACCCTGGGCACCAGCCGCGACGAGCAGACCATCGAGGCGCTCACCGGCGGCTATAGCGATTACTTCATGCTGCATTACAACATGCCCCCCTTCGCCACCGGCGAGACCGGCCGGGTGGGTACGCCCAAGCGGCGCGAAATCGGCCACGGCCGCCTCGCCAAGCGGGCTCTGGTCGCCTGTCTGCCGGGCAAGGAAGAATTCGGCTACGCCATCCGCGTCGTGTCCGAGATCACCGAATCCAACGGCTCCTCCTCCATGGCCTCGGTGTGCGGTGGCAGTCTGGCCCTGATGGATGCCGGCGTGCCGATGAAGGCACACGTGGCCGGTATCGCCATGGGCCTGATCAAGGATGGCAACCGCTTCGCCGTGCTGACCGACATCCTGGGCGACGAGGATCACCTGGGTGACATGGACTTCAAGGTGGCCGGTACGCGTACCGGCGTCAACGCCCTGCAGATGGACATCAAGATCACCGGCATCACCAAGGAGATCATGCAGGTGGCCCTGACCCAGGCGCGCGAGGCGCGTCTGCACATCCTGGACGCCATGGAAAAGGCCGAGGCAGGTCCCCATGAGATGAGCCAGTACGCTCCGCGCATCATCACCATGAAGATCAACCCGGAGAAAATCCGCGACGTGATCGGCAAGGGTGGCGCCACCATCCGCGCGCTGACCGAAGAAACCGGCACTCAGATCGACATCACCGAGGACGGCACCATCAAGATCGCCTGCACCAGCACCGAATCCGGCGAGCTGGCCAAGAAGCGCATTGAGGACATCACCGCCGAGGTGGAAGTGGGCAAGACCTACGACGGTACCGTGCTGA
>CAZEOR010000343.1:0-3723 GCA_964513695.1 uncultured Thiobacillus sp. | reverse complement strand
CACGGTAGAGGCGTTGGGGTCGATCATCTTGTAGTACACGTCATGGGACAGGGCGTTGGCGATGGTCAGCAGCAGGCCGTCCGCGGTGGACAGCGCCGCGGCCAGACCGCCGGCTGCGACCAGGCCGGAGATCACGTAGGGCAGGCCGGCGATTTCCGGCGTCGCCAACACGATCAGGTCGCCACCGATGGTGATTTCCGCCAACTGGATCAAACCGTCCTTGTTCATGTCGACGATCTTCATCAGGGTTGCGTCCACCGCCTGCCAGTTGCTGACCCAGGCGGGAAGCGAGGCGAAGGAGGAGCCCACCAGGTGGTGGTAGACCTCGTATTTCGCCAGCACGGCCAAGGCCGGGGCGGTGAAATACAGCAGGAAGATGAAGAACAGCGACCAGAACACCGACACGCGGGCTTCACGCACCGAGGGGGTGGTGTAGTAGCGCATCAGGATGTGGGGCAGGGAGGCGGTACCCACCATCAGGCAAAGCACCAGGGCGAGGAAGTTGTTGCGCTTGATGTTGGCGGCTTTCTCGTCTTCGGCCTTGGCTTTGGCGATAGCCTCTGGCGCCGGGGTTTCGCCCTTGGCCGCGGCTTCCTTCATCAGTTTTTTCTCGGCGCCCTTGCCGGAGAAAGCCTGGGCGTGGGCTGCAACCGGGCCTGCCTTGCCTTTGGCCCCGGTTTCGGCGCCTTTCCACTTGACCTTGAGCTTCTCGATATCGGCTGGGAAGTCCTTCAGATCCTTTTCCGCACCGGCGATCGCCTTGGCATCGGGGGTAGGCGCGGCCTTCAGGTCGGCCAGCTTCTGAGCGACCTTGGCCTTCTGCTCGGCGTGGAAGGCGGCGCCATTGCCGGCCTTCATTGCCTCTTCCAGCGCCTTGAGCTTGTCGCCCCACTCGGCGGCCTTCTCCTTGTGGATCGCGCGCACGGTGAGTTCGGCGGCGCCCAGCACGGAGTTGGGATCGTTCAACTCCTTCTCCTTGGCGGTGACGCCTTGCAAGGCCTGGCCATAGGCGATCTGGGGGATGGGGTTGCCGGTGATGTTCACCGACAGCCATACCACCGGGATCATGTAAGCGACGATCAGGATGATGTACTGGGCCACCTGGGTCCAGGTCACCGCGCGCATGCCGCCCAGGAACGAGCAGACCAGGATGCCGGCGAGACCGACGTAGACGCCGACCTTGAACTCCAGGCCGGTGAAGCGGCTGGTGATGATGCCGACGCCGTAGATCTGGGCGATCACGTAGGTGAACGAGCAGATGATGGCCGCGACCACGCCGATGGTCCGGGGCAGGTTGCCGCCATAGCGGGCGCCCAGGAAGTCGGGGATGGTGAACTGGCCGAACTTGCGCAGGTAGGGCGCCAGGAACAACGCCACCAGTACATAGCCGCCGGTCCAGCCCATGACGAAGGCGAGTCCGTCATAGCCGGTCAGGTACAGGGTACCCGCCATACCGATGAAGGAGGCCGCCGACATCCAGTCCGCGCCGGTCGCCATGCCGTTGAACAGGGCGGGCACCCGGCGTCCGGCGACGTAGTACTCGGAAACGTCGGCGGTTTTCGACATGATGCCGATGCCGGCATACAGGGCGATGGTGGCGGCCAGGAAAATGTAGCCGATGATCTTGGGCGGCAGCCCCATCTGCTCCAGGATGGCCAGGATGATGACGAAGGCGATGAAACCGCCGGTGTAGAAGGTGTAGTACTTCTTCAACTGGTTGAAGAAGGCCGCATTGGCAGAAACCGCGCTCATGTCAGTCCTCCCCTTCTTGGACGCCGTACTCCTGATCGAGCTGGTTCATGCGCCGGGCGTAGAACCAGATGACGATCACATAGATGATCAGGGAACCCTGGGCGCCCATATAGAAGGCGAAGGGGAAACCCATGATGACGATGTCATTCAGTTCGCGAGCGAAATAAATGACCACAAAGGTCACCACGAACCAGATGGCGAGCAGAACCGCAGTCAAACGCAGGTTTCTGTTCCAGTACTCACGGTGTTTGTCCGTCAGTTGCATAGCACTCCTCCAATCGAAAACAAGGTGGTACTACCTGGGAAGCGCGTAGATGCGCGCCTTCCTCCCCCAGAACCTCGCGTACTCCCACGCAAAGTCGGCGCAGTATAGACCGAAAGTTATATACAGGAGGAAACCGCTAAAGTATTAACTTATTGATTAGAAAGGGCTAATTTTGCAATGCACAATAATAGTGCGATGCAAGCCCAGGCGTCGCATCTCATTATCCCGCCCAGTTGACCCAGCGTTGGGCCTTCTCCAGGCTTTGCAGGTCGGCATAGTTGGAAGAGTGCTTGGCTTCCGCCAGGGGCAAGGCGCAGAGGAACAACTGGGCTGTGGCCAAGGCATCGGCCAGGGCGCTGTGGCGGGCGAAATTATTGATGCGGAAGTGGCCGGACCAGTCATCCAGGGCGCGATAACGACGGGCGTACTCCGGCAGCAGACCAGGCATGACATAGGCCAGGTCGAGCCAGGGATGCTTGAACTCGAAACCCAGGTATTCCTTCACCGCCTTCTTGATCATGGTTTGGTCGAAGGTGACGTGGAAGGCCACCAAGGGTGATTTGCCCAGGAAATCCAGGAAACGCAGCAGGGCTTCGACGGGCTCTTCACCATCGCGTTGGGCCTCGCCGCCGATGCCGTGGATCAGTATGTTGTCCTTGGTGCTCACCTTGTCCTGGCGCAGCACGATCTCGAAGCTGTCGGCCATCACCACCTGGCCGTTTTCCACCGCGCAGGCGCCGATGGCGATGAGTCTGTCCCGTACCAGATCGAGGCCTGTCGTCTCCACATCCACCACGACGAGTCGAGTGGCGCGGAAGTTGTCGGACAGAGCGGATTCGGATCGTGCCCGCCAGTTGTCCAGACGTAGGGCAACGGCAGGGTCAAGATTGACGCGGCGGCCGAAAAAGCGATCTAGCAGGCCCATGTCACACCTTGTAATCAAGCGCCAGCCGGGCTTGCACCTTGCGAGCCTGACGGAATGATTCTTTCAGGATGCGGCGATCCAGGTCGTTCAACTGGTCCGGATCGATGCGGTTGTCCATGGGCTTCTCCGCCTGCATCTCCTCGTGCTGGCCGTGCAGGCGGAGCATCTGGATGAAAAAGAAAGACGATAGCCAGGCTTCGACTTCGGACTCGGGCAAATTCATCCTGGTTGCCGCGCCACGCAGCCGGGCCGCGGTACCTGTGGCGGCCACGCCGGTGGCCAGGGCGAATACCCGGGCGGCATCGACGAAGGGCGTGGTGCCGTTGAGCTTCAGGTCCATGGTGTTGGCCTGGTCGCCCTCGCCGTCCACCACGAAGTCCCGCACCAGGCCCAGCGGCGGCCGGTTGCGCAAGGCGTTGACGGCCATCTGATGAAGAAAGCGGGGTGTGGCAGTGGTCTTTGCCAGCAGCCAGCTTTGCAGTTCCTCGGCCAGCTTTTCCTGGCCCAGCAGCGGCCTGAAGTCGAAGAAGATGCTGGCGTTGAGCAGGGATTCCGGATCGCCCGCGTCGATCCAGCGGGAGAAGGTGGCCTTCCATTCGTCCAGGGACAGGCACCATTTGGGATTCATGGCCATGATTTCGCCCTTGCAGAGCGGGAAGCCGCAGGCGTCCAGGGCGCGGTTGATGCGCTCGGCCAGAGGCAGCAGGCAGGCCCGGGCCTGCTCCGGGGTTTCCCCCTCGGGCACGGTGAAGATGATGCCGTTGTCCTGGTCGGTGGACAG
>CAZEOR010000342.1:0-3725 GCA_964513695.1 uncultured Thiobacillus sp. | reverse complement strand
GCCGCGTGCCCGGCAGGATGTGGCAAGCCAGTGCCCGTTTACCCTTTTGCGGATAGATGCCACAGACGATCGGCAGCCGGTGCGACCGCAGCCGCTCCACCGCATCGGGATGGAAGTCGATATCAGCGTCAATCCACATCGTCTCCTCGAAGCCGGCCCGCAAGGCATCGGTGGCCATTTGGTTTCGCCCCTGGTCGATGGCCGCATAACCGCCGACGCGCCATACCGTATATCCCCGTCGCTCAAGTTCTCGAAGGGACCTGTCGCAGTGCGGCGCAACCTGCCCGGCAAACGGCACCAAAATCACGCACCGCCGCGGGTCCAAGGGATGAAAGCCTGCCCGGGCAAACGCCCCCGGCCCGGGCAGGTTGGGCACCTTGTTGGCCCGCAGACCCGCGGCCACCACCTGCCGCTCAGGCGGAATGCCCACAAACGCCAATAGCTCCCGCAGACCCTCCGGCGTATTGAGGACCCTATCCATATCGAAAACCCGGATGTGCTCGGGATACCGGGCAACCAATTCCTCCACCCTCGCGTAGTATTCATCCCAATAGCGGCGGATCCCCTCTTCACGATCCTGGATGTCATACTGCGGAAAGATGCGGGTCCACACGGGGTCGTGGTACCAACCCGCAACCGGCTCCTCGGCCCAGTGGTTGGTGGGAAGCGGCTGCACCCGGTCCAACCACTGGCAGAAGCTCTGCACGACCTCTTCCCGCGGACGCTTGAGACACACAATGCGGATCGTTGGTTCAACCGCAATGGCGTCTTCAACATAGGGTAAGTAGAACGAGGCCACATCGCCTACAATGGCTGCCTGTCGGGTGCGTCGCCAGCGGGCAAACCGCTCGAGGATTACGTCTCTGCCCGGCTCCCGCCGCCAACGCAGAAGGGGTGGGTCTTCGTGCGAGATCATGACCCCCGGTTGCCGGCCGAGCACATGTGCCAAGGACAGCGTTCCACACCGCCCGCTACCCATACCCAAGACAATCCGCTGCTGCATAGCCACCTCAGCCAGATATCCGGAACATACCTCTCAGCAAAACCATAATTGGTACTGCCGCTTCAGCCGTTGTCCGAACCGCAATGTGAACGACCACCCCAGACACTGCCTGAACGTAGAGCCGCTGCGCGAGGTGACGGACCAGCCCTACCAGCCGGTGGAGCTGCCATTTTCCACGCCGGTCACGTGGTTGCTGGCCGAAGGACTCGGCGTACTCTCCCTTTGACCTAGCCATGTTTTCGTCCATTGATACTGATCATTGGACTCGTCGTAGGCGGCGTTCTCGTATGTCCCGCCGCTGGCCCGGGTCTCCGCATCCAGCCGCCAGTGGTCCTTCGACCCGGGATAGTAAAACAAGTGGGGCTACCCGCTGGCCGAAGTGGAGCGGCTATCAGAGGTGTCGGACCGTCTGAAGCATCGAGTTACCTGCAGGCCTTCGGTCGGGCTGCCCAGCCCGAGATACCCCGCGTGCCCGTGCATCCCGGCCAGCGTTCTGCCAAAGTCGGCGCGACCGGGGCGAGGATATTCCACTTCTGGTTCAGCACCTTCTGAAAAAGAATGCGGACGAAAAACTGTTTTTCGCGGAGCCGGCGGCCCAGGATGTGATGCAGGAACACGATTGGCCGGGAAATGTCCGTGAACTCTCCAACACGCTGGAGCAGGTTTTCCTGATTGGCGGGGGGAAGATCACCGCGGGTTTGCTTCGATCCGAACTTGCCCAGTTTCCTAGCAGACCGGGGCGAATAGGGTCCGAGAGGCCAAACCTGGACAACTTTCAGGACGCCATCAACCAGGCGGAGCTGGAACCGCCGGAGCACGCCCTGCGCGAAGCCGGCGGCAACAAACCGGCCGCAGCGACTGTCCTCGGCATGAAGTCATCAACCTTCCGCGAGAAGCTGGTCAAACATGGTTTGGGCTAAACGGGGGCCGTGGCCGAATTGCGGCGGCGTTGACATTCCACCTCGTCAGATGAGCTGTCGCATTATGATTTCCTCACTGCCCCACTATCCGATGCATCGCTTGGCGGTGGCGGCGGAGGGAGGGTATCCAGGAGCATGGCCAGGTGGGTCAGATCCGGGCAGTAGGCCGAGTATCGAAGCTGTTGACGAAGCGCCTCATCAATCGAGCGACCCCCGATCACAAAAAGGCAATCAGACCGCCGACAGAGAGTAAATAATTCCCGACAGGCGTCGATCACCTCCTGGCGCGACGTCACATGAGAAATGCTTAGCCAGAAAAGCCGCGGACGCCAATCGGCGATGGCCTGACGAAGGGTCTCTCCGGGGAGATTGGATCCCAGGAATCTGGCCCGCCAGCCCTTCTCCCGTAACACGAGCTGCACAAGCTGCGAAGCCAGCACGTAATGATCCTGACTGAGCGTGGCACCAATTGCCAGCGGCCGATCCAGGGTGTCCTCTGAGAAGCTCGCTGCCACTTCCGCAAGAATCTCCGAAAGGATGGAACAGGCCGCTCTCTCCCGGTAAATTTCCAGCTTGCCACACTCCCAGTCTTGTCCAATCTGCTCAAAGGCCGGGGCGATCACGTGATCACCAATTTCGTTGATGGAAAGACCAAGACAGCGAAGCTCATGAAGGATGATGCGGCAGCGGTCGGCCTGGGCGTTTTCCAGCGCCTGGACCATTTCGTCTCTGGCCTTTTCCAAAACCCGTTGCCCCTGCCCTGAGAAGGCCGGCAAACCCAGGGCCTCGGGATGCCGCAGGGGAAGATTCAGCTCTTTGAGGACCCGCAGGGCCTCATTGAGCTGAATGCGGCGGTGTCCACCCGGCGTTCGGGCAGAGGGTAACAGGCCGCGGTCGCACCAGCGTTTCACCGTGGACTCGCTGACGCCAGTCGCCAAAGCAAGTTGTTTAGGGGTCAAGGAGGTGGCCATCTGCACGATTTGAACGATTTATGTGTTGTCAGAAAGCCAGTTCATTTTCTCTATTCTAGCCTGATCTCGGAGACTCTGAAAGAGATCGCGCATTTTCTTATGGTCTTTTCCAGGTTTTGGCCGCCTAGAAAAATTTTGGCGTTGACCCCTTGCCCGGACACGTTGCCCCGCATACACTACCTATGAACGAAATGAACGAATTCAATTCGTTCATAAGGCACGCACGGGGCGTGTCTCACAGGTCCGTAGGTTCCTTCGTTATAAGGAGGTTGTGTGATGCGTCGGTTCCCAGTTGCTGTCGTCGCGGTTGCCGTTCTTCTGGCGGGTTTCGGTCTGACTCAGGTCAACCGGGCACAAGAGGCCGCCAAGAAAGACATCGTGGATGTCGCCGTGGAGGCGGGTTCGTTCAAGACACTCGCCAAGGCCCTTCAGGCCGCTGGTCTTGTGGAGACTTTGAAGGGCAAAGGCCCCTTCACTGTGTTCGCGCCTACTGACGAGGCCTTCGCCAAGTTGCCCGCTGGTACCCTGGAAGCCCTCTTGAAGGACAAGGCGAAGCTCACGGCGGTGTTAACCTACCATGTGGTGGCCGGTGAGCACCCGGCTTCCAAGGTGGTCGCTAGCAAGAGCCTGAAGACGGTGCAAGGTTCTCCGATCACGATCACGGTCAGTGATTCTGGTGTGAAGGTGAATCAGGCCAATGTGGTCAAGACGGACATCCAAGCGTCCAACGGGATCATCCACGTGATCGATGCCGTGATCCTGCCGCCGGAAAAGCCTGCGGGCCAAGCCTCGGCGTGCTGCAGTTGCGGTGGACACCAGGGCTGATTCCGA
>CAZEOR010000341.1:0-3725 GCA_964513695.1 uncultured Thiobacillus sp. | reverse complement strand
TCTACACAAGCGTTCACACTCTTTCCCTACACGACGCTCTTCCGATCTGCTGGCTCACCGGTACCGCCCTGGGCTTCCAGGGACCCTGGGGCACCAGCTACCCGGTCAACCTGCGCCTCTACATGGACAAGATGGGCGAGGCCCAGTGGATCGCCCGCGCCCGCCAGCCCATGCGCCCGCCCATGCCCTGGTTCAACCTGAAGGAAATGTCCGACAAGGACCTGATCGCCCTCTACCGCTACGTCCGTTCCCTCGGCCCCGCCGGCGATCCGGCGCCCGTGGCCGTCGCGCCCGGCCAGATCGTGGCGACACCCTATATCGAGTTCGTGCCCAAGAACCTGCCGCCCGGCCAGCAGGCCAGCCGCTAAGCGGACGCGAGGAGACCCGACCATGCAACAAGTACCCAAATCGTCCCCATCGCCCCTGGCCCGTCTGGAAACCATGCTGCTGATCCGCGCCTACGAACGCCAGCTCGTGGAACTGCAAAAGACCGGCGCCCCGGGTACCTGCACCAGCGTCGGCCAGGAGGCCTGCGCCGTGGGCGTGGTGGCCGCCCTGGACGGCCGCGACCGCCTCGTCACCAACCACCGCAGCGCCGGCCACCTCATCGCCCGGGGCGCCGAGCCGGGCCGTTTGATGGCGGAAGTGCTGGGCCGGGTGGACGGCTATTGCGGCGGCCGCAGCGGCAGCCTGCACATCTCGGCGAAGGAGCTGGGCGTGGTGCTCACCTCCACCATCGTCGGCGGCGAGCTGTCCATGGCCCCGGGCGTCGCCCTGGCCCAGAAGATGGGCAAGGGGGAACCGGGCGGCATCGTCGCCGTGTTCTTCGGCGACGGCGCCGCCTGCGAGGGCATCTTCCACGAGGCCCTGAACCTGGCCGTGCAATGGCGGCTGCCCCTGTTGTTCGTATGCGAGAACAACCAGTGGCAGGCCTTCGTGCACCGGTTGGAAACCATGCCCGACAAGGCCATCGCCGAGTGGGCGCGCGGCCACGGTTTGCCCGTGGAAACCGTGGACGGCAACGACCTCGACGCGGTGCATGACGCCGCCGCCAAGGCCGTGGCCCACATCCGGCAAAGCGACGGCCCTGCCTTCCTGGAACTGTCCACCTATCGCCAGCGCGGCCACTACGAGCCGGACGACCAGGCCTATGTGGACCCGGCCGAGCTGCAAGCCTGGCTGGCGCGGGACCCCATCCGCCTGCATGGCGAGCGCCTCAAGGCCCAAGGCCTGCTCGACGACGCGGGCCTCGCCGCCATCGAGCAACGGGCCAGGGCACGCATCGAAGCCGCCCTGGTCTTCGCCCAGGCCAGCCCCTGGCCCGCGCCCGCCACTCTGACCGACCACGTCTACGACTGACGGAAAGGATTCCGAACATGACTCAGACCAACACCACCCGCATGACCGTGGAACAGGCCATCCACCGGGCCCTGCGCGAAGAGATGCAACGGGACGCCGATGTGCTGCTGATGGGGGAGGGCTCCGCCACCAAGCATCGCGATCTGGTGGAAAGCTTCGGCGCCGCGCGGGTGCGCAACACGCCCCTGGCCGAGGCCATCATCGCCGGCACCGCCGTGGGCGCCGCCGCCAGCGGCCTGCGCCCGGTCATCGACCTGCTGTTCGCCCCCTTCATGGCCTACGCCATGGACGCCCTGGTCAACAGCGCCGGCAAGCTGCGCTACCTGTCCGGCGGCCAGTTCCGGTTTCCCCTGGTGGCCATGGGCCTGACCGGCACCGGCTGGTGCGTCGGCGCCCAGCACAACCACAACCTGGAGGCTATGTTCGTGCACGCCCCGAGCCTGAAGGTGGTTATGCCCTCGGAACCCGCCGACTTCAAAGGCCTGCTCAAGGCCGCGATCCGTGATGACAACCCGGTGCTGTTCTTCACCGACCTGGGCTTGCTGTTCCAGGAAGGCGAGGTGCCCGACGACGCGGATTTCCTCGTGCCCCTGGGCAAGGCCGCCGTGCGCCGGGCGGGCGAGGACGTGACCCTGGTGAGCTACGCGAAGACCGTGAACGTGTGCCTGCTGGCGGCGCGGGAACTGGAAGCCCAGGGGGTTTCCGCGGAAGTCATCGACCTGCGCAGCCTCAAGCCCCTGGACGAGGAGGCGGTGTTGCAATCCGTGCGCAAGACCGGTCGCCTGGTGGTGGTGCACGAAGCCAGCGGCTTGTGCGGCATCGCCGCCGAACTCGCCGCCCTGGTGGCGACGAAAGCCTTCTCCAGCCTGCGCGCTCCGGTGGCACGACTCACTGGCCCCGACGCGCCCATGCCTTCGTCCTGGGTGCTGGAGCAGGCCGCCACGCCCCAGCCCGCGGCGGTGGTCGAAGCGGTGCTGGGACTGGTGGACGGCCCGGTTTCCCGGGTGCGGGACGAGGACGGCCAATTGGCGGGGCTTGCCGTCTGACACTTTGGCGCAATCCGGGCACTTTCGCCGCTGCGGCGAGGGTGCCCGGATTGCGCATCGTCGAAAAGGAGATACCCATGAAGATCACCAACACCCAATCCGGCACCAACGTGACCGAGATCGTCGAAGGCCTCTATCGCATCAACACCCCCGTCGCCCTGCCGGGCGGCGGCTTCAGCTTCAACCAGTACCTCATCGTCGACGACGAGCCCCTGCTCTTCCACACCGGGCCGCGCCGGATGTTCCCCCTGGTGCATGAGGCGGTCGCCAGCGTGCTGCCGCCGGAACGGCTGCGCCACATCGCCTTCTCCCACGTGGAGGCGGACGAGTGCGGGTCCCTCAACGAATGGCTCGTAGCGGCGCCCCGATCCGCGCCCCTGTGCGGCAACATCGCCGCGATGGTGTCCATCGGCGACCTGGCGGACCGGCCGCCCCGGGCGCTGGCCGACGGCGAAGCGCTCAGCCTCGGCAGGCACACCGTCCGCTGGTATGACGCGCCCCACCTTCCCCACGCCTGGGAATGCGGCTTCCTCATGGAGGAGCGGACCCGCACGCTGCTGTGTGGCGACCTGTTCACCCAGGGCGGCGCCGACAATCCTGCGGTGACCGAGTCGGACATCCTGGGGCCGAGCGAAGCATTCCGCCACCAGATGGACTACTTTTCCCACACCCGGCATGCCCGCGAGATGCTGGAGAAGCTGGCCCTGGCCAATCCGACGATGCTGGCCTGCATGCATGGCAGCGCCTGGCGCGGCGACGGACAATCGCTGCTGCGCGCGCTGGCGGATTCCCTGCTCGCGGAGGACGCCAGCCCATAACACCACAAACCCATTCCAGGAGGAGACATGACCAAGACCACCACGCCCTACTGGAACCCCCTCGACCCCGCGAACCGCCACCACTGGGAAGCCGTCCCCGGCCTGGAAGGCCAGGCCGAATGCCTCACCCTCAGCATCGATCCGGACAGCGGCGAATACACCCGCCTGACCCGCTTCCTTCCCGGCGCCGATACCACCCCCCTCGGCGGCAAGAGCCACGCCTATCCCGAGGAAGTTTTCATCGTCAGCGGCCGGCTGTTCGACGCCGCCTTCGGCCTCTGGCTGGAAGCCGGCCATTACGCCAGCCGCCCGCCGGGGGAGGCGCACGGGCCATTCAGGACCGAGGAGGGGTGTGTGGTGCTGGAGGTGTCGTTTCCGAATCGGAGATGAAGGGCGCCGGCATGACCGAGGTGTTCCTTTGGCGTGGATAAGCCAGCACAACAGGCTGTATGTCCGTATTTCGGTGAAAGCCGACTTGAGGCACAAGCCGGAAACAACCGCT
>CAZEOR010000340.1:0-3741 GCA_964513695.1 uncultured Thiobacillus sp. | reverse complement strand
GAGCCTGGCCTCTTATTCCTTCTTCGGGGTGGAGTTTGGATTAGAGGTAATGGATGTTTCGGCGCAGCCCGGCATCGTCTTTTTACCTTGCCCGATTAGCGCTTTCTTTCGGAAACCTGACCAGTCGGCTCGACGGAGCCGATACGCGCCGGATATCAAGGGGAAGTGATAAATTTCACAGTGACGGGTCAAGCCCCGTGCCGCAAAGGCCGATAATCAGGTTACCCGAACGATTACGACAACCACTTTGAATCCAACTCTTGGAAATCCGATCCCGTCCCCAGCTCCGGCTGCTCATGCCGGCTCGGAGCGCTTGGCGGATCGACTCGCGGATTTTCTGGCGCGGGTTTCGCCGGCGGGAGAAATCCATTTCGTTTCCAATCCGGGCAGCGGGTGGCTGGGCCATCCGGAAGGGTTCTTCAAGAAGGGCGACAGCCTGTTTGCCGTGGTGGCCGAGAAGGATCACGGGGCCGTTAAGGCGGCGCTCCACTTGGCCAATGGCCAGGGGCGCCAGGCCTTGATCGCCCATCTGATCCGGCACGATGGGAGCCTGGTGCGGGTGACTTGCCGCATCCTGAGCCTGGTTGCCGTCGGCGACCACGTGGAGTTGCTGTTTGCCGCATGGGACGCGGGAGAGTGTCCGATTGCGCGGGATGCCGGTGAGACGGAATTTCCGATCGATGCATTGACTAGCTTGCCGACCCGGCCACGCCTGCTGCGCAGGCTTACCGAGATGGCTCGGCCGGGTTCGGCCGATGAGGTGGGTTTCGCGCTGTTGCACCTGGACCTGGATGGCTTCCAGAAGGTCAACGATGCGCTCGGCCTCGCGGCGGGCGACCGTCTCTTGGCGGAGGCCGCGCGGCGGCTGACGGCCCTGTTGCGGGCTTCGGATATGGTGGCCCGGACCGGGGGTGATGAGTTTGCGCTGGTCTTGTCCGGCACCCATGACCGGGAAGATGTGCTCCAGGTGGCCCGCAAGATTCTGACGGCCATGCAGCGACCCTATCTGCTGGGCGACAGCCATCTGCATTTGAGCGCGAGCATTGGCATCGCGCTTTACCCCGAGCACGCGGCCGATGGTCAGCAACTGTTCAAATGCGCCGATATCGCCCTTTCCGCCGCCAAGCAGGATGGGCGTAACCGCTGCTCCATCTACCTGCCCGAGGGCGGCATCCAGTCCAGCAGACGGGTCGCCCTGGAAGAGCGCATGTACGATGCCATCCAGAATGGGGAATTCGAAATGCATTACCAGCCCATTTTCCGCGCCGACACGCGGGAGATGGTGGGCGCGGAGGCCCTGATGCGCTGGACCCGTCCGGGGGAGGGTTTCATCTCGCCGGCGGAATTCATTCCGCTGGCCGAACGGAACGGCCTCATCGGCTTTTTGGGAACCTGGTCCTTGCGCGCAAGTTGTCATCAGGTGGCGCACTGGAACGCGGCCTGGAGCGTCCGCATGCGGGCATCCGTGAACCTGTCGCCGGCCCAGTTCCGCCAGGGGGACATCGTCGCCGCGGTCGTGGAAGCGCTGAATGAGTCCGGCCTGCCGCCTGATTGCCTGACCCTGGAGATCACCGAGGGCGTTCTGATGCACGATCCCGATGCGACCGAGATCGTGCTGAACCGCCTACGCGACCTTGGCCTGTCCATCTCGGTGGACGATTTCGGCACGGGCTACTCGTCGCTGGCCTATCTCAAACGTTTCCCCCTCTCCATCCTCAAGATCGATCGATCCTTCGTGGGCGATCTGGACGGAGACGCCAGTGATCTGGCCATTGTTTCCGCCATACTAGGCTTGGCCAAGGAGCTGGGGTTGAAGGTGGTGGCCGAAGGGGTGGAAACCGAGGCCCAGTTGGCCATCCTGACCGGCAAGGGGTGCGACATGATCCAGGGCTACCTGTTGGGAAGACCGGTTTCGACGGAACAACTGACCCAAAAAGTGGAGAGCGGCGAGTGGCGGGTGGCGAAATGACCCGGAATGGGGGCGAAGCAAGCGGCGGAACAGGTGAAGCCCTGCTGGCGCGCATCATGCAGCGGATGAACGAAAGCGGTGGCTTTCCCGCCCTGGACCATTCGGTGGCCCAGATCGTCGAGGCCCTGGAAGTGGGGGAGGAGGACACCACGCCCCTGGTGAATGCGGTGCTGGCCGATGTGTCCCTCACCCAGAAGGTGTTGCGTCTAGCCAATTCCGCCATGTATGCACCCATCGGGCGCAGCGTTTCCACTGTTTCCCATGCTCTCATGGTCTTGGGCTTCGAGGCGGTGGGCCATCTGGCCCTGGGGGTCAAGCTGATCGGTTCCATGGGGCGAATCAGCCCGCTTTCCCATTCCGCCGAGCAGGTGTTGGCCCATAGCCTGGTGGCTGGCTCGGTGGCCGGTTCCGTTGTGGGCAAGTCGGGGATGGCGGGCGGCGAGATGGGGGTGGTTTGCACGCTCCTGCATCGCATCGGCCGGCTGTTGACCGCCTTTTACCTGCCGGAGGAATGGGCTCTCATCCAGCATGCCGTCGAATCGGGGCAGGATGAAGGGGAGGCCGCCCGTGGCGTGCTGGGCATGACCCTGGATGAGTTGGGTAGGCAAATTGCGCAACAGTGGCGCTTGCCCGCCAGGATTGTCCATACCATGCGGAGCGATGCGCTTTCAGTTGGAGAGGCAGGGAGCGAGCAGGATGAACGACTGCTGGCCTTGACTCATTTTTCGGACCGCTCGGCCAGTCTCATCGCCTCTGGCAAGGGGCAGGCCACGAGCCGGTTCTTGGAGGAACTGGCCGCCGAATACAGCGCAAAGCTGGGGGTGCCGCGAGAGGCATTACTGGAAGCGGTCGCGGCCGCGACCGATGAGGTGACTGCCGAGCCGCTCCTGGCCGGTATTCTGGTGGAAAGGCAGGAATCTTCCGCTGCTCCTGTCGTCCCGGCCGACCCCCTGGCCCAGTTGCGGGCAGGAATCCTGGATGTCAGACAGGCTATCAGCGAACGTGGATCCATGGCGGACATCGAACGGATGGTCCTGGAAGTCGCTTTCAGGGCGCTGGACTTGAGCCGGGTGGCGGTCATGGTGCTGGACCCGGAAAGACGGGCCTATCGTGTCCAGGCGACCCTGGCCGCGCGCGAGCCCAACCGGTTGGCCGGGTTCACCATGCCGGCCCAGCCTGGGGCTGACCTGGCTCATTTGGCCTTGGCAAGGAAGGTCGATATTTACATCGATAACCCGCGCGACACCAAGATTGCCTCCCGATTGCCGGACTGGATCCGTACCCATGGCCTGCATCCTTTCTTCCTGCTGCCCATGAGCGACCGGGATGGCAAGGCCATTGGCGTGTTCTACGGACAGCAGCAGAACGACGCCAAGCTGACCAAGGAAGAATTGGGACAACTCGCCGGGCTCCGGGATTTGCTGCAGAGCCGCTTGCAGGCATAAAAAAAGGAGGGGTTTCCCCCTCCTTATTCAGACGTGCGTGGCGATGTTCAGCCGGGCAGGCCCAAGGTGTCGGCCCAGACGTTCTTGGCCCAGGACTCCATGTAGGCGAATTCGAGTTCGCTTTCTTCCTTGGAAACCCCGCCACCCTTCTGGGCGACCATCTTGTTGCCTTCGCCGTAACGGAACACCGTGGCCACGTGGAACGCGGTGGATTCGGATGCGGCGGAGTAACAGGTGTTGGTCACAACCGGAGCGGGATCGGGCTGGCGGCCGCTGAGCAACTCGACAATGGCGGAAGCTGCCATCTTGGCGGTGTTGTTGGCCACG
>CAZEOR010000339.1:0-3744 GCA_964513695.1 uncultured Thiobacillus sp. | reverse complement strand
CGAGGCCGCGGACATGATCATAAAAGGTATGGACTGCGCAATTCGCGGCAAAAAAGTGACCTACGATTTTGCTCGACTGATGGACGGCGCCACCCAGATACCCTGTTCCGCTTTTGGCGGAGAGATCATTCGCGGGATGGCTTGATGGGCATTGTCCCTTGGGGTGGGATATCCACCCCAAGATGATGCAGGAGTCCGATCAATTCATCCGCGATCGGTCCTAGTTCCTCCTTTTGACGTTCAAGCCCGGCTAGCAGGTGCGCGAGTTCGCCTCCCGGCAACTTCGAGATTGCCGCGATATCAAGAGGTGGAACCTGATGGGGGGTGTTCATTTAAGCCTCTCCTCCGCCAACGCCTTGATAGACGTATAGCACAGGGGGCAGGGGATGGCGGGCGGCAATGTCCCCGCCCGCCGAAAAAACCGGATTACACCGGCACCGATTTACATCGGTTGGATGTTAGAGGCTTGTTTGCCCTTGGGGCCGTCCACCACATCGAAGGTCACACGCTGGTTTTCCTTCAAGCTTTTAAAGCCCTTGCTTTGAATGGCGGAGAAGTGGGCAAACACGTCATCGCCACCGCCATCAGGGGTGATGAATCCGAAGCCTTTTGAGTCGTTAAACCATTTAACAGTGCCAGTGGCCATTGAAACCGCTCCTAAACAAAACACAAAACAATTGACCTGTTTAGCTCAAAAATACCACTCAAAAGCTAAACGCCGGCTTTTTACCCGGCGAATAACCGTTCCGTCAATCGGCTTGAAAAAAATCTTCACGCCGCCACAATCTCACTGTCACGGCATTACGCATGCTTCCAATGGCTGTAAGGCACCGCGAGGAATCGGAACTGATCACGAAGCCCGTGGTCACGCCCCCACCCCCGCTATATAAAGTTATTCTCTTGAACGACGATTTCACACCCATGGATTTCGTCATTCAGGTATTGCAACGTTTTTTCCAGATGAGCCGTGAACAAGCCACCCTGGTTATGCTCAAAGTGCATAATGAGGGCTCGGGGTTAGCCGGTATCTATCCCCGCGACGTGGCGGAAACCAAGGTGCATCAGGTCATGGATCACGCCCGCGAACACCAGCATCCGTTGCAGTGTGTGATGGAGGAGAACAAATGATTGCCCAGGAGTTGGAAGTCAGTCTGCATATGGCCTTCATGGAGGCCCGGCAGAAACGCCACGAATTCATCACAGTCGAGCATCTTCTCCTCGCGATGCTGGATAACCCCTCAGCCGCGGAAGTACTACGAGCATGCGCGGCAAATATCGACGATCTGCGCAAGAAACTCTCTGATTTCATCGAACGCCATACACCCCGCGTTCCAGGAGAAGCGGATGTGGACACCCAGCCCACGCTGGGATTCCAGAGGGTCATTCAGCGTGCCATCCTCCATGTGCAATCCTCTGGCAAGAAAGAGGTCACCGGTGCGAATGTCCTCGTGGCCATTTTTGGCGAGAAGGATTCACACGCGCTGCATTTCCTCACTCAACAGGGGCTAACCCGCTTGGATGTCGTGAATTTCATTTCCCACGGCATTGCCAAGACACCCCAGGAAGCTGCTCCTGGCGGGCGCGGGGAACCTGCGGGAGAACAAACTGATTCCGAGGAAAAATCCGCCTCTCCTTTGGAATCATTCACCAATAATCTCAACGCCTTGGCACTCGCCGGGAAGATCGACCCGCTGATCGGCCGTGATCAGGAACTGGAGCGGGTCATCCAGACCTTATGTCGACGGCGCAAGAACAACCCTCTACTGGTCGGCGAGGCCGGCGTGGGAAAGACGGCCATCGCCGAAGGACTTGCGCGACGTGTGATCGAACACAGTGTGCCGGATATTCTGGAAGGTGCGACGGTCTACGCTCTGGATATGGGCGCCCTGCTGGCCGGAACCAAATATCGCGGCGACTTTGAACAGCGTCTCAAGGCAGTGATCAAGCAGTTGTCCAGCAATCCAAAGGCCATTCTGTTCATTGATGAAATTCATACTGTCATCGGCGCTGGCGCGGCTTCCGGCGGGACACTGGATGCTTCCAATCTGCTCAAGCCTGCCCTATCTGCCGGCCAGCTTCGCTGTATTGGTGCGACTACCTATACCGAATTCCGGGGTATCTTCGAAAAAGACCATGCTCTCTCTCGCCGATTCCAGAAGATCGACGTAAAGGAACCCTCCGTCGAAGAAACCGTGCTTATCCTCAAAGGCCTTAAATCCCGCTTCGAATCCCATCACGGCGTGAAGTACACCCAGGGCGCCCTGTCCACTGCCGCCGAGTTGTCGGCGCGCTATATCAACGACCGCCACCTGCCGGACAAGGCCATCGACGTCATCGACGAGGCCGGCGCGGCCCAGCGCATCCAGCCCAAGTCCAAGCAGAAGAAGGTGATCACACCGAAGGAGATCGAGGACATCGTCGCCAAGATCGCACGGGTGCCGGCCAAGACCGTGGCCAACGACGAGCGCAATGCCCTCAAGAACCTGGATCGGGATCTGAAGGCCGTGGTATTCGGCCAAGACAAAGCTATCGAGGCCATGGCCACTGCCATCAAGATGACCCGCTCCGGTCTGGGCAATCCCCAGAAGCCCATCGGTTCCTTCCTGTTCTCAGGCCCTACCGGCGTCGGCAAGACCGAAGTGGCGCGCCAGCTCGCCTATACGCTGGGCGTGGAATTGATCCGTTTCGACATGTCGGAGTACATGGAGCGCCACGCGGTTTCCCGCCTGATCGGCGCGCCTCCCGGCTATGTCGGCTTCGACCAGGGCGGCCTGCTCACCGAGGCCATCACCAAGACACCCTACGCGGTGCTTCTGCTGGACGAAATCGAGAAAGCCCATCCGGACATCTTCAATGTGTTGCTACAGGTCATGGACCACGGCACGCTGACCGACAACAACGGACGCAAGGCAGACTTCCGCAACGTGGTGATCATCATGACCACCAACGCCGGCGCCGAAGCCATGAACAAGACCGGTATCGGTTTCTCCCTGCCCAAGAAGGGCGGAGACGAGATGGCCGAGATCAAGCGCCTGTTCACACCGGAATTCCGCAACCGGCTGGATGCCACCATTTCTTTCGCATCCCTGACCGAAGAGATCATCCTGCGCGTGGTGGACAAGTTCCTCATGCAACTGGAAGAGCAACTCCACGCCAAGAAAGTGGAAGTCCACTTCACGGACGGTTTACGAGCCTGGCTGGCCCGAAAAGGCTTCGACCCCCTCATGGGCGCCCGTCCCATGGCCCGGCTCATCCAGGACACCATCCGCAAGGCGCTCGCCGATGAATTGCTGTTCGGAAGGCTTAGTGAGGGTGGGGATGTCACGGTGGACGTGGACGAGAACGATGTGATTCGCCTTGATTTCAGCGCGGAGCTGGAGCCTGCCTGAGTCGACGATTATTTCTCTCGAAACGGGTGCAGCAAGCGCCCGTTTTTTATGGCATCACTGGTCGGAATACCTTGAGGAAATTATCCGTGGTGGCTGTTTCCACAGCCGTCAACGAAATCCCTCTGATGCTGGCGATTTCCTCAGCCACATGACGCACATAGGCGGGTTCGTTACGCCTGCCGCGATGGGGTACGGGCGCCAGATAAGGTGAGTCCGTCTCGATCAACAAGCGCTCCATGGGAACCTTTCGAGCGACATCTTTCAGATCCTTGGCACTTTTGAATGTGACGATCCCCGAAAAGGAGATGTAGAAACCCATGGCCAAAGCTGCCTCGGCCACCGCCCAATTCTCGGT
>CAZEOR010000338.1:0-3759 GCA_964513695.1 uncultured Thiobacillus sp. | reverse complement strand
GGCGGCTCCGACCTCGGGGCCATCTTCGGCTTATCCCCCTACCGCACGCCCCATGACGTATGGCTCGAAAAGACCCGGCGCACCACCCCCGTGGTGGACGGCATCCACCTGCGGCATGGCCAGTGGAACGAGCAGTTCATCGCTGACGAGTACACCCGCGCTACCGGCCAGCGGACCCAGCGCTACAACGCCCTGCTCCGTCACCCCGAGGCGCCCCTGATCGGCCACGTTGACCGGCTGGTGATTCCCGAGGGCGCCAAGACCGCCAGCTACAAAAGCGAGATCAGGACCGACATCGGCCTGGAGTGCAAGACCGCCTCCGCCTTCGCCGCCGGGCGTGATTCCGAATGGGGACCGGCGGGCACGGATCAGGTGCCCCAGGGCTATCTCTTGCAGGTTGCGGGCTACCAAGCCCTGACCGGCTGCGCGCGGTGGGACCTGGCGGCGCTGATCGGCAATGCCGACCTGCGCATCTATCACTTCACCCGCGATCTGGAGCTTGAGGGCTACCTTATCGAGGAGGCCTCCCGCTGGTGGCGCGATTACGTCGTCGCCGACACGCCCCCGCCCCCGAGTAGCGAACTGGAGGCCCGGCAACGCTGGCCAGGGCACACGCCCGGCAAGGTGCTGGACGCCGATCCTACCCTCTACACCGACCTGACGATGCTGGCCCGTCTCAAGGCGGAAATCCGCGCCAAGGAGAAGGAGGAACAGGCATTGAAGGACCGCATCCTGCCGGCCCTGGCGGATGCCGAGGTCGTCGCCTGGGCCGGGAAGGAGATCATGACCTATCGCGCCAATAAGGCCAGCGACAAGACCGATTGGAAGGCCCTGGCCGAGCGGTTGTTGCCAACCGTTTCTGAAGCGCTGCGGGCTCAGTTCCTCGCCGAGTTCACCACCACCGTTCCAGGCCAGCGCGTCCTGCGCCTGGGCAAGGCCCTGGAGGCATAGCCATGACCGCACCCATCCACCTCGACATCCACGTCGACCAGATCCAGGCCATGAAGGAGGACCTGGTCGCCACCCTGACCCCGGCGCACATCGAGGAGCTGTGCACCCTGCGCACCGACGCCAAGCTGGCCGCCGAGAGCTTCAGTGAGGCCATCAAGGCCCAGGCCGAGAAGTGTGGCCTGAGCCGCTCCGCCCTGCGGCGCTACGTCTGCGCCCGGGCTGATGACCGCCTGGAGGCGCTCGATACCGAGGCCAATGATCTCGCCAACCTACTGGAGACCGCCCAATGACCGCCCAACTTGCCACCCTGCATCCGCAACAAACCGCGCCCGTTTTGGCTACCACTCGCCAGATCGGCCTGACTCCACAGTCTCTAGAAGCCGCCATGGAAATGGCCAATCTGCTGGCCAAGTCCAACATGGTCCCCAAGGATTACATTGGCAATCCCGGAAACATCATCGTTGCCATCCAATGGGGCGCGGAGATTGGCCTGCCGCCGCTTCAGGCAATGCAAAATTTAGCTGTAATTAACGGCCGCCCGGCTCTTTGGGGGGATGCTGTCATGGCTTTGGTGCGCGGTTCCGGCCTATTGGAAGACTTCCGCGAGGATGTCACAGACCAAGGCGCTACCTGTACCGTCAAGCGCCGCGGCGAGCAGCCGGTATCGCGGCATTTCTCAGTGGAAGACGCCAAAAAGGCTGGCTTATGGGGCAAGCAAGGACCATGGCAGCAATACCCAAAGCGCATGCTTCAGATGCGCGCGCGGTCATGGGCCATTCGAGATGTGTTCACTGACGTGCTCAAGGGCATCAACATCAAGGAGGTCTTGGAGGACGACGAGGTTAAGCACATGGGCCAAGCCGAGATCATCCCCAACGGTCAGCCAGCCAGTGGCCCCGCCGCCAGCCGGACCGATGACATCAAGGCCCAGCTGGCCGCGCGCAAGGCAGCCACCTCGCAGCCTGCCCCCGTCATGGCCGATGGCGAGCCTGCAGAAGCCGCACCCGACCTACCCCTGGTCCTGACCTTGATCCGTGACGCCGGCACGCCCGAGGAGCTGCACGGCGCCTCAGAGATGGCCAAGCGCCTGACCAGCGAAGGCGACAAGGCCGAAGCGCGCAAACACTTCAAGGCCCGCCAGGCAGCCATGAAGCGCGACGCCGAGGCCACCGCCAAGGCCCAAGCCGACGCCGAAGCCCGCCGCCGCGAGGCCGAGGAGGAGGCGCGGCTTGAGCGTGAGGCGATCCAAGCGGAGAGCGACGGGGAGATGAACCCGGCTGCCGCTGACTTCTTTGTGGGCGAGGCCGCCTAATGGCCATGAAACCGCTTTATGACCTGACGGTGAAGACCGGAAGTTACACCGACCGCGACGGTCAGCAGAAAGGCCGCTATCTGAACATCGGCAAAGCATTTCAGCGGGATGACGGCTCGCTCACGCTCAAGCTCGACTGCCTGCCGGTCGGCATCCCCGAGTGGAATGGCTGGGTGAATTGTTACGCGGTCAAAACCAGAAACGGCGACGGCTACAACGATGCGGCACCCAAGCCGCAGCCAAGGGCCAGTGATGCCGCCTATGGCGACGAGGACCTACCTTTTTAGTGGCGTGGTGAGACCCCGAGCCTGGCGGGGCGCGTAATCGCGGCAGGCCAGGACGTCCCAGCCGGCGGTGGACGTTCAACAAACACCGGCAGCCCGGGCGGGCAGGTCCCCTTTCAAACCGCCGCCCGTGACCGGGCATCCCCTTCCAACCTTTTGACCAGCGAGCCACCCATGACCCGCACCGATTACGAGCAATCCGTCGCCAACAAGCTGGGCATCATCAATGCCTTGAAAGACAACGTCGGCGATGAGTTCACCGCCTTGGAAATCTCCGCCGCGATGATCGACCCGCCAGACCTCAAGCCCCTTCAAATTGGCGCCGTGCTCAAGAGCATGGTCGCTGAGGGTTTGGTGTCAAAGCGGCCAAGCAAGAACATGAACGTTTATCGGCTGACCAAGAAAGCCCTGGCCTGGACTCCGCCGCCCTACGACTGGCGGGCCGAGGGCGCCATGGCCACGCCGCCAGAAAACGCTGCCGAGCCCGTGGCGCCGCAAGATGACAATCCGATGGAGGCCAGTAGTCAACCAGCGGTTGATAACTCCAACTCTCCGGTAATCCCGGATAGTTCACCACTACCCACTGACAGCCGCGAGGACGAGCCGCTTGCCCAGCCTAAAATAACGCCGGCCGCTGTTTCAGGATGCGGCGGAAACGGCACCTGCGGTGGGCATTGCGCCAATCATGCCCACGCCAGCGACCTGGAAGAACTGGCCGAGGCCCAGGTGGCCCGCTTAACCGCCCAGCTTAGCGAACTGACCAAGAAAAATGACTGCTTCAGATGGGCGAATGCCAACCTGACCACCCAACTTAGTGACGCGCAATCCAAACTTGCCGACGCCCTGGCCGACCTGGCCACCTCCCAGCGCGAGCAGGACCGGCTGCACCAGCGCCTGCGGGAGCAGGAGCGGCAGCGAGCCGAAGACCAGAACCGCATCGATGCCCTGATGGATGTGGCGCGGCCTCATCTCGCCAAAAACATAAGCAGCGAGCAACAGGGTGCGATTATGGCGGAGGCATTGATGGAGCTTTTGCGCTTGGCCCTGCTGCGCATTCCACATCCTGACCATTATGCCGGCGTCGGCAAAATGGTTGGCAGCGAGGCCCGCCAGGAGCCGCGTCATGACCCGTAACCGTATCGAGTGCAGTTCCACTTGCTGCCCCAGCACGCCCGGGGATAACCCCCACTGCCCGGCATGCTCCCATGCAGC
>CAZEOR010000337.1:0-3781 GCA_964513695.1 uncultured Thiobacillus sp. | reverse complement strand
CGCCAGACTCCCCTTCCCAAAACGCCCCATCCCTCAATGGGGCGTTTCCTTTTGCAAGTCCCCTACACCACCTCGTCAGATATTGAATGCCAAGGGAGCTGGGAAGATGCGAACAACTAGCAAGACGATGATTTTTCTATCGACCAAATAGTGGTATGTTCCTCCCTTTCCGCACGGCGGCTTAGGCCGCCGTTGTATTTTTTTCAGCGGTTGGAAAGTCTATGTCTGATTACCTGATGCAAACTTATGGCCGACAACCCGTTGCATTTGTACGGGGTGAAGGTGTTTGGCTTTTTGATGGGGCCGGCGATAAATATCTAGATGCTTTGGCAGGCGTGGCTGTGAACGGTTTGGGCCATGCCCATCCCAAACTGGCTCAAGCGTTGTGCGAACAGGCCGGGAAGCTTATTCACACTTCCAACATTTATCGGATACTGGAGCAGGAGCAACTGGCCGAGCGTCTGTGCCAATTGTCCGGCTTGGAGCGGGCATTCTTCTGCAATTCCGGCGCGGAGGCCAACGAGGCCGCCATCAAGATTGCCCGTCTCTACGGACACAACAGAGGCATCGAGAATCCTGCCATCGTGGTCATGGAAAAGAGTTTCCACGGCCGCACCATGGCAACACTTTCAGCTACAGGTAACCGTAAGGTCCAGGCCGGATTCGAACCGCTGGTAACCGGTTTCGTACGCGTACCATTTGGTGATGCGGATGCGGTTGACAAGCTTGCTGAATATCACAAGAACATTGTTGCCGTATTGGTCGAGCCCTACCAGGGAGAGGGTGGAGTCAATATTCCGGAGTCCGATTACCTTGCCAAATTGCGCAGTATTTGTGATCGCAATTCTTGGCTGCTTATGTTGGACGAAGTGCAGACCGGCATCGGCCGGACTGGGAAGTGGTTTGCTTTCCAGCATACCGATATTCTTCCGGACGTGATGACGCTGGCCAAAGGCCTTGGCTCCGGTGTGCCGGTGGGGGCCTGCCTTGCGCGCGGAGTGGCGGCCACTACATTCGTTCCAGGCAAACACGGATCTACCTTTGGTGGTGGGCCGTTGGCGTGCACTGCAGCACTGACCACGCTTCAAGTCATGGCGGACGATGATCTATTGGATCACGCAGATAGGCTAGGCAAATTCATCCGTGCTGATCTGGCGACACGGTTGCAAGGCTTGGCAGGTGTGCGTCAGATTCGTGGCCAGGGGCTGATGATCGGCATCGAGCTTGATCGCCCATGCGGCGACTTGGTGCGGCAGGCTTTGTCGGAAAAAATGCTGATCAATGTGACCAACGACACCGTGGTGCGCCTGCTACCGCCGCTTGTCATGAAGCAAGAGGAGGCGGCCTTGCTATCGGAGAAGCTGGCGCGGCTTATCCGCGCTTTCCTGGAATAAGTGTCATGGTCGCGCCGCTCAAGCACTTCCTGCAATTCAAGGACTTCAGTCGGGATGAGTTGGAGCACCTGTTCGTCCGCACTGGTTTCATCAAGAAACGTTTCCAGTCCTACCAGCCCTACCACCCTCTTGCCGACCGCACCATGGCAATGATTTTCGAGAAGAGTTCGACCCGCACGCGCTTGTCCTTCGAGGCCGGTATGCATCAACTGGGCGGTTCGGCCATCTACCTCAATACCCGCGACACTCAACTGGGTCGGGGCGAGCCGGTGGAGGACGCGGCCGAGGTGATCTCGCGCATGGTCGACATCGTCATGATCCGCACCTTCGAGCAAGATATCATCGAGCGCTTCGCTGCCCATTCCCGTGTGCCGGTGATCAACGGCCTCACCAACGAATACCATCCCTGCCAGATCCTTGCCGATATCTATACCTATATTGAGCAGCGTGGCCCCATCCAGGGCAAGACCGTGGCCTGGATCGGCGATTCCAACAACATGTGCAATACATGGTTACAGGCCGCCGAGGTGCTGGACTTCAACGTCCACGTCTCGACCCCGCCCGGCTATGAGGTGGAACCGGAACGCGCCGGACTGTTCGGCACCGACCACTACGAAGACTTCGCAGATCCCATGGACGCCTGCCGGGAAGCCGATCTGGTGACCACCGACGTATGGACCAGCATGGGCTTCGAAGCGGAGAACGCGGAACGCATGATGGCCTTTGCCGACTGGCAGGTGGATGCCGACATGATGCGGGTTGCGCGGAAAGATGCCCTGTTCATGCATTGCCTTCCCGCCCATCGCGGCGAGGAAGTGGCGACAGAAGTTATCGACGGTCCTCAGTCCGTGGTCTGGGACGAGGCAGAGAACCGCCTGCATAGCCAAAAGGCCCTGTTGGAATACCTGCTGCGCGGCCGCATTGAGGGCTGACGGGATGAACATCGCCTACTTCAAAGAGAGGGATTCCCTTTACCTGGAGCTCTCGCCGGAAAATCCCGCCCATGCCTGGGAGGCCCAGGAAGGCATAGTCATCAATCTTTCTGAAGACGGGCGGGTGGTGGGCATCGAGATCGAGCACGCCAGCCGGAAGGCGGACCTTTCCATGCTGCGGGTCGGAGACTTTCCCGGCGAGGTCCATGCGGTAGAGGGCAACGCCCACTGAACCGCGATGATTGATCGCTCCGACTCGGATATCGCCGCATACAACAGTCTGGCTGGCCATATCCTTCCGGTTTCGGCCACGATGGTGGGGGTGTGCATGACGGTTATCAGCGTTGTGCAGATCATTCCAAAAAACACGATCAGCCCTTATGTGGATGGGCTGTTGGCGGTGGATAACCTGTTGTTTCTGACAAGCGCGGCGCTTTCCTATCACTCCATCCGGAATCCGGGCAAGGTGAATCGGTTTGAGCGTCGCGCCGATATGATCTTCATGGTCGCACTGTCATTAATGGTATGCGCCGGTTTCATGGTGGCCTTCGACCTGTTTATCGATTGAGTTATTTCTGGAAGCACATTGATCATGAGCGAAATAAGAAAAGTGGTACTCGCCTATTCGGGCGGGCTGGACACCTCGGTGATCCTCAAGTGGCTGCAAGATACCTATCAATGCGAAGTCGTCACCTTCACCGCTGACCTTGGCCAGGGCGAGGAGCTGGAGCCCGCGCGTCAGAAGGCCCTGATGTTCGGCATCAAGCCGGAGCAGATCTTCATCGACGACCTGCGCGAGGAATTCGTCCGCGACTTCGTGTTCCCCATGTTCCGCGCCAACACGGTCTATGAAGGCGAATACCTGCTCGGCACCTCCATCGCCCGGCCGCTGATCGCCAAGCGCCTGATCGAGATCGTCAACGCCACCGGTGCCGACGCCATCTGCCACGGCGCCACCGGCAAGGGCAACGATCAGGTGCGCTTCGAACTGGGCGCCTACGCCCTGAAGCCGGACATCAAGGTCATCGCTCCCTGGCGCGAATGGGATCTGCTCTCCCGCGAGAAGCTGATCGCCTACGCCGAGACCCACGGCATCCCCATCGACATGAAACACAAGGCCGGCGGCAGCCCCTATTCCATGGACGCCAACCTGCTGCATATCAGCTACGAGGGGCGCCATCTGGAAGACCCCAACGCCGAGGCCGAGGAAGACATGTGGCGCTGGAGCGTGTCACCCGAGAAGGCGCCGGACCAGGCCGAGTACATCACCCTCGATTACGTGAAGGGCGACGTAACCGCCATCAACGGCGTGGCCATGAAGGCCCATGAAGTGCTGGCCGAGCTGAACCGCCTGGGCGGCAAGCACGGCATCGGCCGCCTCGACCTGGTGGAAAACCGTTACGTCGGCATGAAGTCCCGGGGCTGCTACGAAACCCCCGGCGGCACCATCCTGCT
>CAZEOR010000336.1:0-3785 GCA_964513695.1 uncultured Thiobacillus sp. | reverse complement strand
GGCGTGTGTCATCAGCCTGATGGAGGTCCTCTACCGGGTCTGGAAGGACGAGGGCGAGGCGGCGGGGCGGGTGGCCTACGAGCAATGCCTGGCCCTGCCCATCGAATGGGTGCATGAGTCACCGGAGTTGCTTCAGGCTGCTGGCCGCTTCAAGGCCACGGCCCGGCTTTCCCTGGCGGATGCCTGGATCGCCGCCTGCGCGGAATTGGCTGGTGCCACCCTGATGCACAAGGACCCGGAGTTCGCTCCCCTGGACATTCCCCAACAGCCCTTGCCCTACAAGGCAGGCTGAAACCATGCTGAACGCCCTCTGGATCGGCTTCTTCCTGATCGCTTTCGCGGCCTCGGTATTGCAATACCTGGGCGGCGATCCCAGCGTGTTCGCGGCGGTCATGAAGGCGGCGTTCGACTCCGCCAAGACCGCCTTCGAGGTGGCCCTGGGCCTCACCGGCGTCATGTGCCTGTGGCTGGGGGTGATGAAGATCGGCGAGCAGGCCGGCTTCCTCGCCGCCCTGGGCCGGTGGCTGGCGCCCCTGTTCGTCCGGCTGTTTCCCGATGTGCCGAAGGGACATCCCGCCCTGGGTTCCATCACCATGAACATGGCCGCCAATGTGCTGGGCCTGGACAACGCCGCCACGCCTATGGGGCTCAAGGCCATGAAGGAATTGCAGGAGCTGAACCCGAACAAGGACACTGCTAGCAACGCCCAGATCCTGTTCCTGGTCATCAACGCCTCCTCGGTGACCCTGCTGCCGGTGACCATATTCACCTACCGGGCGCAATTGGGGGCCGCGGACCCCACCGACGTGTTCATCCCCATCCTGATGGCCACCTACTGCTCCACTCTGGCGGGTTTTCTGTTCGTGGCGGCGGTGCAGCGCATCCGCGTCGACGGGGTGGTACTGGCCTGGCTGGGCGGCATCACCGCGGTAGTGGGTGGATTGGCCATGCGGTTCGCCAGCCTGCCGGCGGCCGAGATGACGGCCCAGTCCTCGGTGCTGTCCAACTTCGTCCTGCTGGCCCTCATCGTGATGTTCCTCATAGGAGCGGCCTGGAAGCGGGTCAATGCTTACGAGGCCTTTATCGAGGGGGCGAAGGAGG
This sequence comes from uncultured Thiobacillus sp., assembly GCA_964513695.1. Classification (GTDB taxonomy): domain Bacteria; phylum Pseudomonadota; class Gammaproteobacteria; order Burkholderiales; family Thiobacillaceae; genus PFJX01. Next base: position 2,684 of record CAZEOR010000336.1, on the reverse strand, counting down.
GCTTCCATACCGCCGTCACCATCATTCCCTATCTGGTGGCCATGCTGGTGGCCATCGGCATGCTGCGGGCCAGCGGCGCGCTGCCGGCCTTCGTCGAGGCGGCGCGGGCCGGCGTGGCGTTGCTGGGTTTCGACTCGGGCTGGGTGGAGGCGCTGCCCACCATGGTGATGAAGCCGTTGTCGGGCTCCGGCGCCCGCGCCATGATGATCGAGACCATGCAGGCTTCCGGCGCCGATTCCTTCGCCGGGCGGCTGGCTTCCATCGTCCAGGGCAGCACGGAAACCACCTTCTATGTGCTGGCGGTGTATTTCGGTTCGGTGGGCATCAAGCGGGTGCGCCACGCAGTGGCAGGTGGGCTGGTGGCGGACTTGGGCGGCTTTGTGGCGGCGGTGCTGGCGGCCTATCTGTTCTTCGGCGCCGCCTGACCGGGCGGCAGGTTGTTGCCCCCTTTCCTAGAGGGGGGCTAGGGGGGATTTGACGATTTTCGCACCCGTGGCTGCGGTTAAATCCCTCTCGATCCTCCCTTTATTGAAAGGGAAAGAATGACGCCGTGCATGCCATGGCGGTTTGAGGAGAAATACATGTTTGCCCGAATACTCGGTTTGCTGGGGAAAGTGCTGGTGAAGACCCCCGCCAAGATTGTCTTGGGGCTGGTCGCCTTCTATTTCCTGTTCGCCTGGTTCGGCTTCGAGCCCTTGGTGAAATGGGCCGCGCCCAAGTACATCGCTGACAAGAGCAGGCACAGCCTGAACATCGCCCAGGCGCGCTTCGACCCCTTTGCCCTGTCGGTTTCGCTGAAGGGCGTGAAACTCGCCGAGCCCGACGGCAAGCCCTTGCTGGCCTTCGATGAGCTGTTCGTGGATTTCGCGGCGGCGAGCTTGTTCAAATGGGCATATACCTTCGAAACCATCCGCCTGACCGGCCCCGACGCCCGCCTGGAGCTGCGTCCGGACGGCAGCCTGAACTGGATGGCCCTGATCGAGGCGCTGAAGAGCAAGGAGGACGAACCGGACAAGCCCTTGCCGCGCCTGCTGATCCGCCACATCGCCCTGGAAAAGGGACGGGTGGCCTTTGCCGACAGAAAGGTGGGCTTCGAGAACACGTTCAATCCCCTGGACCTGACGCTGACCGAGCTGTCCACGCTGCCCGACGACAAGGGGGCCTATACCCTGGCGACAACCACCCAGTATGGCGCTCGCATTCGCTGGAAGGGGGACATGACCCTCAACCCCATCCTGGCGACCGGCGAACTGGCCATCGACCAGATGTCCCTGGACCGCTATTGGCCCTATCTGCAGGGCAAGCTCCGCATGGCGCCGCCGCAAGGCAAGGCCGCCTTGACCCTGAGTTATCGCGCCGGCTATGCCGACAAGAAGGTGTCCCTGCTACTGGACAAGCTGGGCCTGACCCTGGAAGGACTGGCCCTGCGCGGCGAGCAGGCCAGGGAATCGGCCGTGACCCTGGATCGATTGGCGCTGAGCGGAGGGCGCTTCGACCTGGATAAGCGCCAGCTGGACGTCGGCGAAATCGTCTTGTCCGGCGGCAAGATCGCCCTGAATCGCGACCCGGCGGGAAAGCTGGACGTGATGGATTGGTTCCCGCCTGCCTCCAGGGAAGGCGATGCGGCGGGTGCAACCCCGGCGAAACCCAAGGCCAGCGCGAAGGGCGGGCAGGCTTCTCCCGCAACCGGCAAGGGAAATGGGGGAGCGACGCCCTGGCGCGTCAACCTGAATCGCTTCGCGCTCAACGGCCTGGGCATCCGCGTCACCGATGCCGGATTTGCCACGCCCCTCACCGCCGAGGTGGGCAATGTGCAGGTGGGCTTCTCGGCCAAGGCGGAAGCCGGCGACAAGACCCAGGCGGTGGTGGAGGGCCTCGCCGTGGATGTGTCCGGCATCCGGCTCCTGTCCGGGGAGGGCAAAGCGCCCCTGCTCGTGCTGGGCGGCATCGCGCTTCAGGATGGCCGTGTGGACCTGGCGGCCCGGCAGGCCAGCGTGGGCAAGGTCAGCCTGGCCAACGGCAAGGTGGAGGCGGTGCGGGACGCCAAGGGCCGCATCGTCCTGGCGGAAGCATTCAAGCCCGTACCCGGCAAGCCGGCCGCTGCTCAATCCGCAGGGAAGTCAGCACCAGAGACCGACCAGCCGGGTTGGCAGTGGAAGCTGGGACGGATGGACCTGTCCGGGTTCCAGGTTTCGGCACGGGATGAAACCGTGCAACCCGCCGGCGGCCTGACCCTGGACAAGATCGAAGCTTCGGTCACCGGCATCAGCGACAACCTGAAGGTGCCTCTGCCGGTGAAACTGGGCTTCCAGATCAAGGAGGGCGGCAGTTTCCAGGCGGAAGGCAAGGTGGTGCCCGCCGCGCCGAGTGCCGACATCAGGCTGAAACTTACCAACCTGGCCCTGGCGCCAGCCCAGCCCTGGATATCCCAGGCCGCCAACCTGAATCTGGCCTCCGGCCGGGCCTCTTTGCAGGGGCAGGTGAGATACGCGGGCAAGGCCGATTTCAGGGGCGGCTTCGAGGTGGTCGACCTGCTCCTCAATGAAAGCGAGGGCGGCGCCCGTTTTCTGGCCTGGAAACGCCTGTCCAGCGAAAGCGTCACGGCCAGCCCCGAGGCCCTGGATATCGACGAGCTCAGACTAGATCGGAAGAGCGTCGTGTAGGGAAAGAGTGTGAACGCTTGT
>CAZEOR010000335.1:0-3786 GCA_964513695.1 uncultured Thiobacillus sp. | reverse complement strand
GAATGGTGGGCCGGAAGAAGGTGTTGATGCGGGAGAACTCCTTGTGGCTTTGCAGGGCGGCCATGAAGTCCTGGACCACCTCGTTCAGCTTCATGGGGTCGCCGTCCACCTTGTTCTGCACGTAGACCTCGAAACCGCCGGCGGTGCCCAGGCCCATGATGGGGGGCGGGTTGAACACCAGGCCCAGGCCATCGGGCAGCATCATGCCGGCGCCCATGAACTTGGCGGCCAGTTCGTCGGCGGTGGCCTGGCGCTCGCTCCAGGGCTTGAGGGGGATGAAGATGGTGCCGGCGTTGGGCTTGTTGCCGCCGCCGATGAGGTCGAAGCCGGAGACCACGAAGGTGTGGGCCACCGCCGGGTCCTTGGTCATGGCCTGACGCATCAGCTCGCCGGTGGCGGCGGTGCGCTTGAGGGTGGCGCCGTCAGGCAGGATCAGGGCGGAGATCAGGTAGCCCTGGTCCTCGGAAGGCACGAAGCTGCCCGGCACCATGCGGATCAGCATGGCGCCGGCGCCGATCACCAGGCCGAACAGCACCAGGCCGACGATGCCGTGACGCAGGGTCAGGCCCACGGTGGAAACGTAGGACTTGGTAAAGGCGGCGAACAGCTTGTTGAAGGGCCGGAACAGGGGCGATTCCTTGTGGCTGGGCTTCAGCAGCAGGGCGCACAGGGCCGGTGTCAGGGTCAGCGCCACCACGCCGGAGATCACCACGGCGATGGCCACGGTGACCGCGAACTGGCGGTACAGGGTGCCGGCGATGCCGCCCAGGAAAGCCACGGGCACGAACACCGCGCATAGCACCAGGACGATGGCGATGACCGCGCCCTGGACTTCCTTCATGGCCTCCACGGCGGCGTCGAAGGGCTTCAGGCTCTTCTCGGCCATCAGGCGCTCCACGTTCTCCAGCACGACAATGGCGTCGTCCACCACGATGCCGATGGCCAGCACCAGGGCGAAGAGGGTGAGGGTATTGATGGAGAAACCGAAGGCATACAGGCCGGCGAAGGTGCCGATGAGGGACACGGGCACCGCCACCATGGGGATCAGCGTCGCGCGCCAGCTTTGCAGGAACAGGAACACCACGCCCAGCACCAACAGGATGGCGATGCCCAGGGTGTGTTCGACCTCGTTGATGGAGGCCCTGACGAAGCGGGTGGTGTCATAGGGAATGACATAGCCCACGCCCTCGGGGAATTTCTTCTTCAATTCCTGCATCTTGGTGTTGACCCGCTCTGCGGTCTCCAGGGCGTTGGCGCCGGTCTGCAGGAACACACCCATGGCGATGGTGGGACTGCCGTCCAGGGTCACGCTCTGCTCGTAGCTGTTGGCGCCCAGCTGGATGCGGGCCACGTCGCGCAGGCGCAGCACGCCATTGGGACCATCGGCGCGGATGACGATGTCGCCGAACTGTTCCGGCGTCAGCAGGCGGCCCTTGGCGGTGACGGTGTAGACCAGCATCTGGTCGGCAGGGGCCGGCTCCTGGCCGATCTTGCCCGCCGCGTTCTGGGCGTTCTGGGCCTTGATGGCGGCGGCGATGTCGCTGGTGGTGAGGCCCAGTTGGGCCATGCGGTCCGGCTTCAGCCAGATGCGCATGGCGTAGTCCTGGGCGCCGAAGACAATGACGTCGCCCACGCCCTTCAGGCGCTTCAGCTCGTCGACGATGTTGAGGCTGGCGTAGTTGGACAGGAACAGGGTGTCGTAGCGCTTGTCCTTGGTCTCCATGCCGATGACCTGGAGGAAGTCGTTGGAGCGCTTCTGTACGATGACGCCGTTGCGCCGCACCTCTTCCGGCAAGCGCGGCTCGGCGGCCTTCACCCGGTTGTTGACGTTGACCGAGGCGGTGTCCACGTTGGTGCCCACCTCGAAGGTGGCGGTGATGGTCACGGAGCCGTTGGCGGAAGCCGAGGAGTTGAAGTAGGACATGCCCTCGACGCCGTTCAACTGTTCCTCGATGGGCGCCGCCACGGTGCGCGCCAGGGTCTCGGCGGAAGCGCCGGGATAGGTGGCGGTGATCAGCACCGTGGGCGGCGCGATCTGGGGATATTGAGCGATGGGCAGCACCTGGGACGCCACCAGCCCGGCGATGATGATGATGATGGCAATGACCGAGGCGAAGATCGGCCTGTGGATGAAGAAGCGGGACATGGCGAGTCTCCGTCAGGCCCCGAAGGCCCGGTAGATTTTTTCCCCCCTTTTATAAAGGGGGGTTAGGGGGGATTTAGCAACGGTGGCAATTGCGGAGGTTGCAAAATCCCCCTCAATCCCCCTTTGAGAAAGGGGGAAGAAAACCAGCCTAGCGCCAGGGCAAACGTGCAGGAGATTCATGATCCACCTCAGCCCTTGGCCGCCGGCTTGCCAGCGCCACCCGCGCCGGGACCGCCCATCCCCGCCGGCATCTCGCCCGGCTTGTGGGGCATGACCGGCGCGCCGGGACGCAGCTTCATCAGGTTGTCGACGATCACCTTGTCGCCGGCCTGGAGGCCGCCCAGGATGACCCAATCCTTGCCATGCCATTCCCCCGCCTGCACCGGCCGGGGCGCGACCTTGTTATCCGGGCCTGCAATCATGACGAGACGGCCCTGCTCGCTCTGGATCACCGCCGACTGGGGCACCAGAAAGACACCGTCGCGCATGCCGGTAAGCAGGCGCACACGCACGAACTGGCCAGTCAGCAGCTTGCCCTCGCCGTTGTCGAACTCGGCACGGAACTGCTGGGTGCCCAGAGAGGGATCGATCTGGCTGGACAGGAAGTTGAGACGGCCCTTGCGCGGGAAGACGGCGCCGTCCGGCAGCACCAGTTCCACGCCGGTGACATTTTTGGCATTCAAGCGGCCGCCGGGCAGTTTGGCGGTATCGCTCTCGGCTAGGCTGAAGCGCACCCACATGGGATTGGACTGGTGGATAGAAGTGAGCAGGTTGTCCGTACCCTGCACGATCAGGTTGCCCTCTGACTTCACGGCGCGCCCTGACTGGCCGGACACGGGCGCGGTCACTGTGGTCCAGGCCAGGTTCAGTTCAGCTTGGCGCAGTGTCGCTTCCGCCGCCAGCACGGCGGCGTGAGAGATGGCGTCGGTGGACGTGGCATCGTCGAATTCCTTGCGGCTGATGGCCTGCTTATCGAGTAGGCCTTTCATCCGCGTGGACTCGCGCACTGCCTGATCGGCCTGGGCCTTGGCGCCCACCAGGGCAGCCCTGGCCTGGGCCAGGGCAATCTCGTAGGGCGCCCGGTCGATCTGGAACAAGGGCTGGCCCTGCTTCACTGGTGCACCTTCTTCATATAGCCGCTTGGTGATCACGCCTCCCACCCTTGCGCGCACCTCGGTTTCCTTGGCGCCTTCGGTCTGGGCCATGACTTCCACGCTGATGGGCACCTTGGTGGGTTCGGCGGAAATCACCGTCACCGGCAACGCCGGCATCTGGCCGCCCGGACCGCCGGGTCCGGCCGCGCCCTGTTTTGAATCGGAGCAAGCGGCCAGCGCCAGTGTCAAAGCCAGTGTGGCGGACAACAGACCGGGAGAGGCGCTCCGGGCGCCGTAACGCGCCGGTGAGGGATTTGAGGCCGACATGGGTTGATCTCCGATTTGAACTATTTGCGGCTTAGTATATACAAACGCGAATGTATGTAAAATAATTCTTCATGTCCGACTGGGATGGAGCAATGCCATGAGAGTTCTATACGCGCCGCATTTCAATCCGGTTAAACCCGGCGAATCCCGCCGGGCTTGGCGCCATGGCGCGTAAAACCAAGGCCGAGGCTGAACTGACCCGTCAGCAGATTCTGGACG
>CAZEOR010000334.1:0-3818 GCA_964513695.1 uncultured Thiobacillus sp. | reverse complement strand
GTGCGTTTGGGCATAAAATCGATCCCCGCCGCTACAACGGGGCCAGTCTGTTGGGGCTTAACGGCGTCATCATCAAGAGCCATGGTTCCGCGGATGTGTTCGCGTTTGAACAGGCCATCCTGAAGGCGGTCGAGGAAGTTCGCGGTGGGTTGTTGCGGCGTATCGCCGATCAGGTCGGTGCCCACAACAACGGTCTGGCTGAAGAAGAAGGAGAAACGGCGTGACCCAGACGCCCAGGATTTATTCCCGCATCATCGGTACCGGTAGCCATCTGCCTGCCCGGGTGCTCACCAATGCCGAGCTGGAAAAACAGATCGAGACCACCAGCGAGTGGATCCTCGAACGCACCGGCATCCGCGAGCGCCACATTGCCGCCGAGGGTGAACTGACCAGCGACCTGGCGCAGCAGGCCGCCGAAGCCGCCATCGAGGCGGCTGGTATCGATGCCGGCGAGATTGAGCTCATTGTGGTCGCCACCACAACCTCTGACCGCGTGTTCCCCAGCACAGCCTGCGTGTTGCAAGCCAAGCTGGGTATCACCAATGGTTGCCCGGCTTTCGATGTGCAGGCGGTTTGCAGTGGTTTCGTCTACGCCGTATCCGTGGCCGACCAGTTCATACGATCCGGCCAGGTCAAGACCGCCTTGGTGGTTGGCGCGGAAACCTTGTCACGCATCACCGACTGGAGTGACCGAGGCAACTGTATCCTGTGGGGCGACGGCGCGGGCGCCGTAGTGCTGAGGGCCTCCGATGAGCCCGGCATTCTGGCCACCCATCTGCATGCCGACGGCCGCTATCAGGATCTGCTTTTCGTCGACGGCGGCGTCTCCCTCAAGAAAGAGGGCGCCTGCTATATGCGCATGTCCGGCAATGCAGTATTCAAGATGGCGGTGAACACGCTGGATGCCATCGTTGACGAAACTCTGCAAGCCAACGGGCTGCAAAAGACCGACATCGACTGGCTGGTGCCGCACCAGGCCAACATCCGCATCATCCAGGCCACCGCCAAGAAACTGGGCATGGGCCTGGAGCGGGTAGTGGTGACCGTGGACCGGCATGGTAATACCTCTGCCGCCTCCATCCCACTGGCTCTCGACACCGCCGTGCGGGAGGGCAAGATCAAGGCCGGCGAACTTGTGTTGATGGAAGCGTTTGGTGGTGGCTTCACCTGGGGTTCCGTTCTCGTTCGCTTCTGACCCGTTGATTCGCCTTAGCGAAAACCGGAGATTTCCATGAAATTTGCTTTTGTCTTCCCTGGCCAGGGTTCCCAATTAGTGGGCATGATGACTGCCTATGGCGACGCCGCGCCGATCCGCGCAACCTTTGACGAGGCTTCCGCCGCCTTGGGCCAGGATCTTTGGGCCATGGTCGCCGATGGCCCCGCCGAGCTCCTCAATCAGACCGTGAATACTCAACCCGCGATGCTGGCGGCCGGGGTGGCGGCTTACCGCCTTTGGCTAAGCCAGGGCGGCGCGCAGCCCGCACTCATGGCCGGCCACAGCCTGGGTGAATACACCGCCCTGGTTTGCGCGGGCTCCCTGGCTTTCGCCGATGCCGTCAAGCTGGTGCGTCTGCGTGCCGAAGCGATGCAGTCCGCGGTGCCGGAAGGTGTTGGCGCCATGGCAGCCGTGCTGGGCCTGGATGATGCCGCGGTGCGCGCCGTGTGCGCGGAAGCGGCCCAGGGCGAGGTGCTGGAAGCGGTCAACTTCAATTCCCCGGGGCAGGTGGTCATCGCCGGCAACAAGGCGGCGGTGGAGCGGGGCTGCATCCTGGCCAAGGAAAAAGGCGCCAAGCGGGCCTTGCCATTGCCAGTGTCCGTACCTTCTCACTGCGCCCTCATGAAACCCGCCGCGGAGACGTTGCGGGTGGCACTGACCCGGGTTGAGGTGAAAGCCCCAACAATTCCCGTGCTGCACAATGCCGATGTCGCGAGCCATGCGGACCCGGAAGCCATCCGCGATGCCCTGGCCCGCCAACTCTACAGCCCGGTGCGCTGGGTGGAGACCGTGCAGGCCATGGCCGCCCAGGGCGTCCAACTTGTCGCGGAATGCGGACCCGGCAAGGTGCTGGCCGGTTTGAACAAACGCATCGTCGAAGGCGTCGTTGGCGTTGCGTTGTTCGATGCCGCTGCTCTGGCGGACGCTCTGGAAAAGATCAAGGCTTAAGGAGACGATATGGAAACTCGAGTCGCATTGGTAACCGGCGCATCCCGGGGTATCGGCAAGGCCATCCTGCATGCCCTGGGCAAGGCGGGTTGCCTCGTGGTTGGTACCGCCACCAGCGAATCCGGCGCCACCGCCATCGGTAACGGTCTGGCCGACGCTGGCCTGAAGGGCGAGGGCCTGATGCTGGACGTCAATGATGTCGCCCAGGTGGATGCCGCCGTCGAGGGTATCCTGGGTCGGCATGGCCGTATCGACATCCTGGTCAACAACGCCGGCATCACCCGGGACAACCTGCTGATGCGCATGAAGGACGAGGAATGGGCCGCCATCATCGACACCAACCTCACTTCCGTATTCCGGCTTTCCCGAGCGGTGTTGCGGCCCATGATGAAAGCCCGTTTCGGCCGCATCGTCAGCATCGCCTCGGTGGTGGGGGCTTCCGGCAATGCCGGGCAGACCAACTACGCGGCAGCCAAAGCCGGCATGATCGGGTTTTCCAAGTCGCTGGCCCAGGAAGTCGGCAGCCGGGGCATCACAGTCAACTGCGTGGCGCCCGGCTTCATCGACACCGACATGACCAAGGCGCTGCCCGAGGCGGCCAAGGCCAAGCTCATGGAGCGCATTCCCCTTGGCAAGTTGGGCATGCCGGAGGATATTGCCCACAGTGTGGCGTTCCTGGCCTCGGATGGGGCCGGCTACATCACCGGCGCCACCCTTCATGTCAATGGCGGCATGTACATGGATTGATGAGTCTGGAAGTAATATTCACGATCAATCTGATTCTTCGCGGCGGGTATTTTGCTAGAATGCCCCCGCTTTTTTGCTACCCGTAGGGAGTTTTCTGATGAGTGATATTGAGCAACGTGTCAAAAAGATCGTCGCCGAGCAGCTGGGCGCCAACGAAGCCGATGTAAAGCTGGAGTCCTCCTTCGTGGACGACCTGGGCGCCGATTCCCTCGACACGGTTGAGCTGGTGATGGCCCTGGAGGAAGCCTTCGAGTGCGAGATTCCTGATGAGGAGGCCGAAAAGATCACCACCGTCCAGCAGGCCGTTGACTACATCAACGGCCATCTGAGCAAGTAATCGCTTCGCTCCGCGTGCCGCCTGCTTCGCGGCGGCGCGCAGGCCCGGCTTTGGTGGCCGGGTTTTTTCATTTCTAGCTTCAGGAGCCGTATCTTGTCCCAGGTATCCCGTCCCTCCAGGCGCAGAGTGGTGGTCACCGGCTTAGGTTTGATTTCACCGGTGGGCAACACCGTGGATGCGGCCTGGGCCAACCTGCTGGCGGGCAAGTCGGGTATCACCCGCATCAGCCGTTTCGATCCCGCCGCATTTCCCGCCCAGATCGCCGGTGAGGTGAAGGATTTCGATGTGGCCAAGTATCTCTCGCCCAAGGAAGCCCGCCGCATGGATACCTTCATCCATTTCGGCTTGGCGGCGGGGATCGATGCCATCAAGGATTCCGGCCTGGAGATCACCGACGCGAACCGGGAACGCATCGGCGTGAATATCGGTTCCGGCATCGGCGGCCTGCCCATGATTGAGGACACCCACAAGACCTACATGGAGACCGGCGGCCCCCGCAAGATTTCGCCCTTCTTCATCCCGGGCACCATCATCAACATGATCTCGGGCAACCTGTCCATCATGTTCGGC
>CAZEOR010000333.1:0-3825 GCA_964513695.1 uncultured Thiobacillus sp. | reverse complement strand
ATTTCGTCGCAACAGTTCTGTCCTCGCGCTCATGCTGGCCACCGGATTGTCATCGGGTGCCGCCCAGGCGCTTCCGGTGGTCGATCAGACCGGCAACCTGGCATTCAACGGCAACTTCGAATCCGGCTCTTTGAGCAGTTCGAGCTCGGGTTACGCACAATCCGTCGGCTCGGCCCTGTCAGACTGGTTGCAGTGGGGCAACACGGTTGGCACGACCGTCACCACGAGCTGGGCCGATGGGCCGCTTATCGAGGGGGATCACGTCGCCCACATCACCGGCAATCTGAACGATGGCCTGTATCAATACAGCTATTGGAATCCCGGTAATTACACACTGAGCGCCTGGGTGTACGCCGTCACTGGTTCAGCGCACCTGATCATCGCTGGCAACAGTGGCTCCGCGACCATACTGGGCAGTTCCTCGACGCAAACCGGCCAATGGGAATACCTGACGGTCACCGCGTTCATGAATGGCAGCCTGGGCGGGCCTGTGCTCTACGCCGCCAGCAACGAATCCGATTTCTACATCGACGGCGTTTGGTTCAGCGCCGGAACCGACAGCACCTCGCCGTTCGCGCCTTCGCTCGGTTTCAACCCCAATGCTCCCGTTCCGGAACCGGAAACCTATGCCCTCATGCTGGCCGGGTTGGGGCTGGTGGGTTTCGCCGCCCGGCGGCGCGGCGGGAACAACACCGGCATCCCCCAAGCCTGATCGGTCACAACAAACTCCCGTCCGATAGGCTGTAACTTCCTCCTGGTGGAAAACCTCGGCCCCCTCGCCATTTTCCATCCAGGAAGGAAAATGCCCGCGGCCATTCCACGGCAGCCAGCGCCCCTGAGCCTTGTAAGAACTTCCGACACCCCGATGTGGGGGATGCACGGACCGGAGCCGGATCGGTAGCCTGTCTCCATCGCCAATCCCGGGCCATCAGCCATGATCACCGTCCCCGCCCTTCTGACACGCCTTGCCACCCTGGGCCTGCTGGCTGCCGCCGTCCCCGCCCAGGCCGCCACCATCCATCCCGTAAGCGGCGCCACCTCGGCGCCCTTCGCCTACCCGGGCAGCTGGAACGCCATCGCCAATGTCATCGACGGTATCGTCAACTACGATTCCGAACTCATTCTTGGCACGGAGGGTATGAGCGGCTTCGCCGGCCCCTATTCCGTGGAGTTGGATCTGGGCGGGCTCTACGGCCTGGACGGCATGACCCTCTGGAACAACGCGGGTTATCTTGGCAACGACGGCGAGGGCGTGAACGCCTTCCAACTGCGCTTGCTGGATGCCGCGAGAACCCAGATCGGTAGCTACGCCGCCAACGCCCATGACGGTCTGGAACCCCAGTCCTTCGGTTTCGTGGGGAACGGCGTCCGCTTCGTCGATTTCATCATCACTTCCAACCACAACCCCGCGCGGGGCTACGCCGCCATCTACGAAATCCAGTTCAGCGGCGCCCCCGCCGTGCCCGAGCCGGAAACCTATGCCCTGATGCTGGCTGGCCTGGGGCTGGTGGGCCTCGCCGTGCGCCGGCGTGCCCGCTGAAACAACTCTTTCCCCCCAACCTTTGCCGACCGAGAAACGATGATGCCGCCGATTCTGAAAACCGCCTTCCTTGCCTGCGCCCTGTTCGCGACGCTGCCCGTCCATGCGGACATGGTCAGCCTCGACCTCCACAGCGGTATCGACGCCAACGGCGATGTGCTCGCGGCGGGCAGCATCGACCCGTTCTGGACCATTTCCACCGATGGCTTGCATTTTTCCAGTGCACGGGTCGCCTACCCCGGCGCCTGGCCCGACTATGGCAGCGGCCAGATTTGCTGTGGCATGGAAACGGTGGATGGCACCGCCGCCTGGATCACCACGCCCAGCGTGGTCGCCACCAGTCCGACCACAGGTTGGGGCGCTTACAACACCGTTTACGCGCGCCGCGGCATCGACCTCACCGGCTATGACCTGGACAGCGTCAGCCTGACAGGACGCTGGCGCGTCGCCGATGTGACCTATGGCGTCTACGTCAACGGCCACCTGATCCCGGGCACCAACTGGCAGCAATACGCCTTCTCCAACGATTTCAGCTTCAACCTGGCGGCGGGCAGCGGCTTCTTCATTGTCGGCGTCAACACCATCGAACTGCGCGGCCAGTCGGTGAACAACGTCTGGGATGCGTTCTGGATCAGCACCACGATGGCCGGCAACGTGGCCGCCGTGCCCGAGCCCGAAACCTATGCGCTGATGCTGGCCGGCCTAGGTTTTGTGGGCTTCGCCGCGCGGCGCCGCGCATCCTCCGGAATTAAATCGCCAGGAAAATAATCATCATGAAAAAAATGCTTCTCTCCTTGCTGCTTGCTGCGGGTTCATCTGCGGGCATGTCGTCTTATGCCGCATCGATCAGCATCAATAACTTTTCGTTTGAACATACCGTGTTATCTGATGGCGCCTGGACTTCCGGTTCGGGACAAATGTACGGTTGGATCCAATCGACCGGTGGCGTCTTAAACCCGACCACGGCGAATTTCTCGAACCCCGTTCCCGACGGCAACAACACGGCATGGCTCAATAGCGGCAGCGCGACACAAACCTTGTCCACGGTGCTGACCGCCAATATGGCTTACACACTCATGGTGGATGTGGGCGACCGTAAAGACAGCTCATTCCCCGGCTACAGGGTATCCCTGTGGGCCGGCAACAATCTGCTCGCATCGGAATCGGCATTGGTGCCGAATGATGGCTTTCTTACCTCAACGGTGAATTACACCGCGCTGGCGGGAAATCCATTCCTTGGACAGGCACTGACCATCGAATTGCATGCCAATGGAATACAAGTCAACTTCGACAACGTCAGACTGAACGTTTCTCCCGTCCCCGAGCCTGAAACCTATGCTCTGATGCTGGCCGGGTTGGGGCTGGTGGGACTCGCCGCGCTGCGGCGCAAGCGTTAAGGCGGTTCGGGGAGTATACAAAGTCGATCTAAAGACGACGCGAACCCGGCGGCTGGATCAGGAAGTCAGCCGCCGGTAGATGTCGGACACCTTGAAGGGCAGGTTCTTCACGTCGTCCAGGATGATGTAGCGGGCGGCGCCGTACATGTGGGGCAGGTAGTCACGGGCTTCCCGGTCGATGGTGATGCAGAAGGGGTGCACGCCGGCCCGGCGCGCTTCCAGCAAGGCCATACGGGTGTCCTCGATGCCGTACTGGCCGCGATAGACATCGAAGTAGTCATCGGGGCGGCCGTCGGACAGGGTGATCAGCACCTTGGTGCGGGCCTCCACGCCCTTGAGTAGGTCGGTGAGGTGGCGGATGGCGAAGCCCATGCGCGTGTATTCCTGGGGGCGGATGCCGGAGATGCGCGCCTTCACCTCGTCGTTGTAAGGCTCGTCGAAGGTCTTGATGCGGAACAGCTCGCAGCGCTTGCGGGTGATTCCTGAAAATCCATAGATCGCGTAGCGGTCGCCCAGGCGTTCCAGGGCCTCGCACAACAACACCAAAGCTTCCCGCTCGGCCTCGTTGATCCAACCCTTGGTGGAGCCGCTCATGTCCACCATGAAGGCCACGGCGATGTTGCGTTCGGCCCGGTGCTGGCGCACGAACAGGCGGTCGGACATCTCGCTGCCGTCACGGGCGTCGGCGATGGCTTCCACCAGGGCGTCGATGTCCACGTCGTCGCCCCAGGCCTGGCGCTTCTCGATGCGGTTCTCGTCGCGCATGGCCTCGAAGGCCTTGCGCAGGTGCTTCACCAGGCCCGCGTGCTTGTCCAGGGTCTGCCGATGGAAGTTGTCGAACACGGGGACCACGTCCTTCTCCCGCATCACGCACCAGTTCTTGCGGTA
>CAZEOR010000332.1:0-3835 GCA_964513695.1 uncultured Thiobacillus sp. | reverse complement strand
CCCCGACGGCCCGGCCACCCGCCTGGTCACCTACGTCAAGGACCGTCCCGGCCACGACCGCCGCTACGCCATCGACGCCAGCAAGATCCACCGCGAACTCGGCTGGAAACCCGCCGAGACCTTCGAGACCGGTATCCGCAAGACGGTGAGGTGGTACCTGGACAACATGCAATGGGTCGAAAACGTGGCCAGCGGCGAATACCGCAAGTGGCTCGACACCAACTACACGACGAGGTGATGGCGATGCGCAAGGGAATCATATTGGCCGGCGGCTCCGGCACCCGCCTGTACCCCGCCACCCTGGCGGTGTCCAAGCAACTGCTGCCGATCTACGACAAGCCCATGATCTACCACCCGCTCACCACGCTCATGCTGGCGGGCATCCGGGACATCCTGATCATCTCCACGCCCCAGGACACGCCCCGCTTCGGGCAACTGCTCGGCGACGGTAAGCAGTGGGGGTTGAACCTGAGCTACGCCGTGCAGCCCAGCCCGGACGGCCTGGCCCAGGCCTTCGTCATCGGCGCCGATTTCATCGGCGATGCACCCTCCGCCCTGGTGCTGGGCGACAACATCTTCTACGGCCACGAGATGGCCCAGGACCTGCGCGCCGCCAGCGCTCAGACCTCAGGCGCCACTGTCTTCGCCTACCGGGTCCATGACCCGGATCGCTACGGTGTCGTGGAATTCGATACCCAAGGCCGGGCCATCAGCCTGGAAGAAAAGCCGAAGGAACCCAAGTCCAACTACGCCGTCACCGGGCTGTATTTCTACGACAACCGGGTCGTGGATGTGGCCAGAAACCTGAAGCCCTCTCCGCGCGGAGAACTGGAAATCACCGATGTCAACAAACAGTACCTGGCCTGGAACGAACTCAACGTCTCCATCATGGGCCGGGGCCATGCCTGGCTGGACACCGGCACCCACGAATCCCTGCTGGAGGCCTCAATGTTCATTGAGACCATCGAGAAGCGCCAAGGCCTCAAGATCGCCTGTCCGGAAGAGATCGCTTACCGCCAGGGATATATCGATGCGGACCAGGTGATAAAACTGGCCGAGCCCCTCAGAAAGAATGCCTACGGACAATATCTGCTGGCCATGCTCAACGAACGGGTGTTCTGATGAAGGTGATCGAAACCAACCTGCCCGGCGTACTTTTGCTGGAACCGAAGGTCTTCGGCGATGCGCGCGGCTTCTTCATGGAGAGCTGGAATCGCCGGACCTTCGCCGAGCTGGGCCTGAATTCCGATTTTGTGCAGGACAACCATTCCCGTTCCGCCAAGGGTGTGCTGCGCGGTCTTCACTACCAACTGAACGACCCCCAGGGAAAGCTGGTGCGGGTTGTGAATGGTGCTGTGTTCGACGTGGCCGTGGATCTGCGTAAATCCTCGCCCCATTTCGGCAAGTGGGTAGGCTACGAACTCTCCGCCGAGAACAAACGCATGATGTGGGTGCCGCCTGGCTTCGGCCATGGCTTCCTCGTGCTGTCCGACAGCGCTGATTTTCTCTACAAGACAACCGCCTTCTATGCCCCCCAGCTGGAACGGTGCGTACGTTGGGACGACCCGGATATCGGCGTGCAATGGCCGGCCGAAGGCGCGCCGCAACTCTCCGCAAAAGATGCTGTCGCGCCCGGCTTGGTGGATGCTGAGGTCTATCCATGAGAATTCTCCTCACCGGCAGTCGCGGTCAGGTCGGCTGGGAACTGGCCCGGACCCTGTCCACCCTGGGTGAAGTGATCCGAGTGGATGCCGCATCCATGGACCTGACCGACCCGGATGCCATTCGACGGGTGGTCGATGAGGTTCGTCCCCGCATCATCGTCAACCCCGCCGCTCACACCGCTGTGGACAAGGCGGAAAGCGAAGCGGAACTGGCACGGGCCATCAACGCGACCGCACCCGGCATCCTGGCCGAGGAAGCGGAAAAACTCGGCGCCCTGCTGGTCCACTACTCAACCGACTACGTTTTCGATGGCGGTGGAGAAATGGCCTGGAATGAGGACAGCCCCACCGGCCCCCTCAACGTGTACGGTGCCACCAAGCTCGATGGTGAACTGGCAATCAGGGAACGCTGCCGCCGCCACCTGATCTTTCGCACATCCTGGGTCTACGGTATGCGTGGTGCCAATTTCCTGCTCACCATGCGCCGGCTGATGCGGGAACGTCCGGAACTGAAGATCGTGGCCGACCAGATCGGCGCCCCAACCTGGTGCCGCAGTCTCGCGGAGGCCACCGCTCAGGTGCTGGTCCAGATCGGTTCACCCATGCGCGGCGCCGACAGGCCGGAGCCCTGGGGCGTTTACCACATGACCAATGGCGGCGAGACGTCCTGGCATGGATTCGCCAGCGCCATCCTGGAACTTGACCATCCCGAGACACCCGCCCGCCTGCTGCCCATACCCAGCAGTGCCTACCCCACCCCGGCCAGGCGCCCCCTCAATTCCCGGCTGGACAATGACAAGTTGGCACGGAGATTTGGCATTCGCCTGCCCGATTGGAAGGCCGCCCTCGAGCTTTGCATGGACAGCGCAGAGGCATGAACAAGCGCGCTTCCGGACCGCCCCGACGTCCACGCAACCCCGTGGCCAAGGCGGTACGCACCCCCGCCTTCAAGTCCCAGGTGGTACCGGACAAACGCTGGAAGAACAAATTGAAAGAGATGGAAAATGCTCCGCAGAGCGCGCCGGAGCATAAAGTTGAAGACGAGTGAAGGTCCGAGTCAGGCCGGCTATCGCCCCAGGATCACTTCCAGCACGAATTTCACGCCGACGTAGGCCAGCAAGAGGCTCATGAAGCCGGCCAGTGTCCAGTAGATGGCTGTGCGACCGCGCCAACCGTAGATGCGGCGCCCCAGCAGGAGAGCGGCGAAGATCAACCAGGATGCGACACCGAATACAGTCTTGTGGTTGAACGGCAAGGCCTTGCCGAAGATTTCCTCTGCGAACAGTATGCCTGACAACAAGGTGAGCGTGAGCAGCAGAAAACCGGCCTGGATCATGCGGAACAACAACTTTTCCAAGGTGAGCAGTGGCGGCAAGCCTGCGACGATGGTGGGCGGCACGGCCTTGTGCAGGTGTTTCTCGGCCAGGGCGATGAGCCCCGCATGCAGAGCGGCGATGGTGAACAGGCTATAGGCGGCGAAAGCCATGGCCAGATGCAGCTTGAACACCGGCAGCCCGCTGTGGGCCGATGCGTGGGGAACGGGGGAGATGGCTTCCACCGCTACAGCAAGCCCGGCGAAGATCATGACGAAGCCCTGTAAACCGCCCAGGTGATAGCGCCAAGACGCAGCCGCATAGGTCAGAACGGTCAGGGCCGCGACGGCGGACAAAGAAGTGGAGAAACCGAGATGGATGCCTTCGCCGCCGAATATGCCCACATTCAACAGATAGAGATGCAGGGCCAGAGGCAGTACCGGCAGGAAGCGCGGCAGCCAGTCGGTTCGGCAACAGCCTGGGCGTCCTGGCCAATACCACGTGGCCAGGCCCAGGTAGGCCAAAGTGCAGATCAGGTAGAGCAAGGTGTCCGGCATGAGCGGTCAGGACTGTTAGACTTCTGGCTGAAGTCTATCTCATCCCACAAAATCCCTCTCTAACATGTTCGACAATCTCACAGATCGCCTTTCCAAAGTTGTCAAAAACCTGCGCGGCCAAGGCCGCCTGACCGAGGCCAACATCCAGGATGCCCTGCGCGAGGTGCGCGTGGCCCTGCTGGAAGCCGACGTGGCCCTGCCCGTGGTGCGCGACTTCATTGCCAAGGTCAAAGAGAAGGCCATGGGCCAGGAGGTGCTGCAAAGCCTGACCCCCGGCCAGCAACTCATCGGCGTGGTGCAC
>CAZEOR010000331.1:0-3836 GCA_964513695.1 uncultured Thiobacillus sp. | reverse complement strand
GGTCATTGAAGGCGACGAAATGATCGTACTGGGTGATGCCGGATATGCCTGAGGCCGGGTAAAGAGTCGTTCCCAGGGCATAGCGATATGCCTGATCGGTGTGAATATCCAGTTGAAAGTAGACATCCACAAAGCTGTAGGCTGAACCGTAGGGCGGAAGGTTTTGGGCGGCAATGTCGCCGAATGCGTTGATGGCGACGTGGATGCCTCCGTTGGCCGAGCCGGCGATGCTGTTCTCCAGGTGGCCGAAGGCCATTGCGAAAATGTCTTGATTGACGGCTTGCGCATTCAACATGCCCGCATCAACCCCGGGGTCATTTTGATCAAGGGTAGTGCTCTGGAATACGGATCCATTGGCGCCGATTTCCGCGCTTGCATAGCGGAATGCCCAGTGGAGATCAGGCGCAGCTTGAGCTGAGGGGATCGCCAAGGCGATCAGGGCGAGGACAAGAGAAGCTTTCATGATGACTCCTTTGCGTTCGTTCCCCGACCGTGCCCTTTCCTGCAGGTTTATGGCGGTAATCCGCACCAGCTTGCTTGATGCGAACAGCAGCTGAATACGGAGTCACATTAGTACTTATTGACTAGCAAGAATCAGTCCAACAGCTAAGGGAATGCCCTATGTTGTTGATAGTCATCGATTGCTGCGTTGCCAGAATCCCGAACGTTTTTGTCGGAAAGTAAAAACTATCGACACGCTGGCTTTACCAGAAACGTTGCACCAGAAACGTTGCTCAAGTCCGCCAGAGAACGTGCTGGAATATCCAGTCCAACCTCACAGCCAGGGAAAATGGGCTTGGCGCTGTGTCATAATTGACATTTCAGATTCGCCGTAACCCGATCCAATGCAGCCATCCACGCTTTACGACAAACTTTGGGACGCCCACGTTGTTCAAGTGGAGCCCGACGGCACTACCCTGATCTACATCGACCGTCAACTGGTCCATGAAGTCACCAGCCCCCAGGCTTTTGAAGGCTTGAAGATCAACGGCCGCAAGCCTTGGCGCCTGGCCTCCCTGCTCGCGACGCCGGATCACAACATTCCCACCATCGATCGGGACAAGGGCATCGCGGATCCGGTTTCCCGTATCCAGGTGGAAACCCTGGACGCCAACTGCACTGAATTCGGCATCACCGAGTTCAGAATGTCGGATCACCGCCAGGGAATCGTTCATGTCATCGGCCCGGAGCAGGGCTTTACCCAGCCTGGGATGACTTTGGTTTGTGGCGATTCTCATACCAGCACCCATGGCGCATTCGGCGCGCTGGCTTTCGGTATCGGCACCTCGGAAGTGGAACATGTGCTGGCGACCCAGTGCCTGTGGATGAAGAAAGCCAAGGCCATGCTGGTGCGGGTCGAGGGCGAGCTGAAATACGGCGTGACGGCCAAGGATATTGCCCTCGCGGTGATTGGCCGCATTGGTACCGCCGGTGGCACCGGCTATGCCATCGAGTTCGCCGGCTCGGCGATTCGCGGCCTGTCCATGGAAGGACGCATGACCTTGTGCAACATGGCCATCGAGGCAGGCGCGCGGGCCGGTATGGTGGCGGTGGATGAGAAGACCGTGGATTACCTGCGCGGTCGTCCGTATGCCCCCAAGGGTGAACAGTGGAGTTTGGCCGAGGCTTATTGGCGCGGCTTGGTTTCTGAGCCGGATGCGAAGTTCGATGCCGTCGTGGAGTTCGATGCAGCGCAAATCAAGCCTCAGGTCACCTGGGGGACTTCGCCGGAAATGGTGGTGTCGGTGGACGGCCGAGTTCCTGATCCGGCCAATGCGCCAAATAGTGTCAAGAAATCCGACTGGGATCGGGCATTGACCTACATGGGCCTGACGGCGAACACACCTATTGATGAGATCAGTGTGGACAAGGTGTTCATCGGTTCATGCACCAACTCCCGTATCGAGGATCTGCGCGAAGCGGCCAAGGTGGCGAACTGGGCGGTTACCAAGAATCGTCGCGTGGCGGACAACGTCAAGCTGGCCCTGGTGGTGCCAGGTTCAGGACTGGTGAAGTCCCAGGCTGAGGCCGAGGGGCTGGACAGGGTTTTTACCGATGCCGGCTTCGAATGGCGCGATCCGGGTTGTTCCATGTGCCTGGCCATGAATGCAGATAGGCTGGAACCGGGCGAGCGCTGCGCTTCCACCTCCAATAGGAATTTCGAGGGCCGCCAGGGGCAGGGCGGGCGTACCCATCTGGTCAGCCCCGCCATGGCTGCAGCTGCGGCGATATTCGGACATTTCGTTGATATTCGTGATTTGGAAAATGAGGTGATGCTATGACGACTCCGCAGAAATGGATTCTTTTCGGCGTGGTGAAAGTTGCCCTGTTGGCGGTGGCCGTCGGCGTGGTGTTCAGCATTTATGGCTGCAATACCGTACGTGGTGTCGGCCAGGACATCGAAAAGGCAGGCGAGGCGATCCAGAAAGCAGGCAGCAAGTAATGAAACCCTTCATCCGAATCGATGGCTTGGTGGCGCCACTGGACCGCGCCAACGTGGACACCGACGCTATCATCCCCAAGCAATTCCTGAAGTCCATCAAGCGCAGCGGTTTCGGTCCCTATGCATTTGACGAATGGCGTTACCTGGATCGTGGTGAACCGGGCATGGATTGCTCCAACCGCCCACTCAATCCGGACTTCGTGCTGAACCAGGCCCGCTACCAGGGCACCTCCGTGCTGCTGGCCCGGGAAAACTTCGGCTGCGGCTCCAGCCGCGAGCACGCCCCCTGGGCCTTGGAGGATTTCGGCTTCCGCGCCATCATCGCGCCGTCCTTCGCCGACATCTTCTTCAATAACTGTTTCAAGAACGGTGTTCTGCCCATTGTTCTGCCCGCGGAGACCGTGGACAAGCTGTTCCGGGAAACCGTGGCCGGCGAGGGCTACCGCCTGACTGTGGACCTGGTGGCCCAGACCGTAACCACCCCCGGCGGCGAGTCCTTCGCCTTCGAGGTGGACCCGGAGCGCAAGCATCGCCTGCTCAACGGTCTGGACGACATCAGCCTGACCCTGAAATACACGGACCAGATCCAAGCTTACGAAACCCGGCGCAAGCAGGAAGCGCCCTGGCTGTTCGCCTGAAAGGAAAGACATGAAGATCGCGGTACTGCCGGGTGACGGCATCGGAACGGAAATCGTCGCCCAGGCGATGAAGGTGTTGGATGTCCTCAAGCGGGACGGCATGAAGATCGAGACGGAAGAGGCCGCCATCGGCGGCGCCGGCTACGACACGGCGGGCGATCCGCTGCCCGCGTCCACTCTGGCCCTGGCCAAGGCGTCCGACGCGGTGCTGCTGGGTGCCGTGGGCGGCCCCCAGTACGACAAGCTGGACCGGCCGCTGCGTCCGGAGCGGGGGCTGCTGCGCATCCGCAAGGAACTGAACCTGTTCGCCAACCTACGTCCGGCCCTGCTGTATCCGGAACTCGCTTCCGCCTCCACCCTGAAGCCGGAAGTGGTGGCCGGCCTGGACATCATGATCGTGCGGGAACTGACCGGCGATGTGTACTTCGGCCAGCCGCGCGGCATCGAGGTTCGTGACGGAGAACGCTGGGGCTTCAACACCATGATCTATTCCGAAAGCGAAGTGCGCCGCGTGGCCCACGTCGGCTTCGGCATCGCCATGAAGCGCGGCAGGAAACTGTGCTCGGTGGAGAAGGCCAACGTGCTGGAGTGCTCCGAGCTGT
This sequence comes from uncultured Thiobacillus sp., assembly GCA_964513695.1. Lineage (GTDB taxonomy): Bacteria > Pseudomonadota > Gammaproteobacteria > Burkholderiales > Thiobacillaceae > PFJX01. The sequence goes on along the minus strand of CAZEOR010000331.1, from coordinate 153 downwards.
GGCGCGACGTGGTGGCCGAGGTGGCGCAGGAGTATCCCGAGGTGGAACTGTCCACCATGTACGTGGACAACGCCGCCATGCAGCTGGTGCGCAATCCCAAGCAGTTCGACGTGATCGTCACCGGCAACATCTTCGGCGACATCCTGTCCGACG
>CAZEOR010000330.1:0-3842 GCA_964513695.1 uncultured Thiobacillus sp. | reverse complement strand
CTGCTTGGCAAGCCCGGCGCTTATCGCCTGTACGCCTGGAACAACGGCCGGGCCAGCGATCTCGCCGGCACCACCGAGCGTCACAGTGGCTGGGGTATCTCACTGGATCAGCAGATCTCGGAACATCTCAGCCTGTTCTCCCGCATCGGTCTGTCAGGCAAGGGGCAGGTCAGCTTCGACCGGGCCATCACCCTCGGCGGCCAGCTATCCGGCGCCGGCTGGGGCCGGGAAAAAGATCGCCTGGGTCTCGCCTTCGGCCTGCTGAAAAGCAGTGACGAGTACCAGGCGGCCAACCCTGGTTTCTCCGGCAGCGAGAAGAACATGGAGCTGTTCTACGCCTGGCAGCTCAACGACAAGATCCATATCGCCCCCAGCATGCAATGGATCAGCCGGCCAGGCGGCGACCCGGCCGCGAAGAACATCTCGGTATTGGGCCTGCGCGCCAAGGTGTCCTACTGACCGGCGGCCCATTGCACGATAGACGCGCTCCCTTACGCAAACAGCACCGTTTCCAGCAAAGGACCATCCATGGATAGCAAGACCGCACTCATCACCGGCGCGCTCGATCATCTGATGCGCCATGCCCTCACCGGTTGCGGACTGGCCGCGCATCACGCCGCCCAACTCCTGGACGTGTTGTCGGAACGCTCGGACGTGGACAGCGAGACCCGCTGCCTGTGCGGCCGCATGTGCGAACTCCTGGAAACCGGCCATGTGTGACCGTTGCGAAACGAAGGGCCTGCTCGCGGGCCTGTTCGCCAAGGCGGGCGTCTTGCCCGACGCGCCCGCCCTCCCAGGCCTTCCCGCGCGGGAAGATGTGGATAAACCGGAGCCCCGCAAACAGCCCGCGCGCCGTCGCCTGAAACTGTGGGAACTGGAGGAGAAGCACCACTGCCCGGTGATCGGCTCCTGCCTCACCTTGGAGGAACTCAGGAAGATCGCCCGCAAAGGCGGCTTCGGCGGCGCCAGCTTTGAACCCTATCGCCTGCATGTGGAGGCAGTTTCCCTGTCCTGTTCGCGCAACGACGCCGCCGAGGCCATGCACAAGCGGCTGGAAAGCAAGTTCACGCCCATCCTCGCCCGCTTCGACGCGGTCAAGACCGATGCGGAAGTGCTGGTCCTGTGGAAGCAGCACCTGGAGCGGGGCGAGGTGGCCGGCGCCCTGTGGTCCGCCCTCACCCACAAGGGGGCCAGCCGTGACACCCGCAACACGGTCTACGGCGATGTCCACATGCTGTCGCACCAGGTCGGCGCCGGCCAGGCCGCCGACCTGCGCCGCCTGGAATGGCTGGAGCGGCAACGGGGCGAATTGCTCGTGGAGAATGCCCGCCTCAAGGACGAACAGGCCCGTCTGGCGGACCAGGCCGAGCAATACCGCCGCGAATTGACCGCCAAACTGGCCGCCGAACAAGCACAGACCGTCCATCTGGCGCCCTTGCTGGAACGGGTGCGCGAGCTGGAATCCGGCCAGGCGATGGTGGCCATCGGCCGCGAGCTGATGCTGGCCCAGACCCAGGCGGCCCGGGCGAGGGAGGCTCAGACGCGCATCCAGGCCCTGGAAGAAAAGCTCGGCGCGCTGCGCGCGGACAAGGCGCGCCTGACGCGGGAACGCGACGAAGCCTGCGCCGAGCGCGATGCCCTGGAACAGATATGGACCGCTCCCGCCACCGAGGCCTGCGGCGGCGATTGCGGCACCTGCCCGAACAGTTTGCGCGGACGCTGCGTACTCTGCGTCGGCGGCCGCACGCCGCTGTTGCCCCAATACCGGCAACTGGCCGAGCGGCTGGGCGTGCGCCTGATCCACCACGACGGTGGCCGGGAGGAAGCCCTCGCCCGACTGCCCGAGCTGCTCAAGGCCTCCGACGCGGTCATCTGCCCCACCGACTGCGTCGGCCACCTGGCCTATTACCAGCTCAAGAAACACTGCAAGCAAAGCGGCAAACCCTGCGTGCTGACCCGCAATTCCGGCGTCGCCGGCTTCGCCGCCGCCCTTACCCGCCTGGCCGAAGGCCGCGCCGACATCCAGAGCCAGGCATGACCGAAACCAAACCGACCAAACTGACCAAGCCGGCCGAAAAGCAGCCGCCCATCTACCAGAGCCGCGACCTGTTCCAGGGCGGCAAGGTGGTGCTCATCGTCCACCAGGGGCGCGAGTACTGGCTGCGCATCACCAGCGCCGGCAAATTGATCCTGACCGCTTGATAAACCAATCCCGCCACAAGGAAATCTCATGAAAACACTTGTCCTCGCCCTCGCCCTTGCCACTGCCCTGTGTTCCCAGTCTACCCTGGCCGCCGGCCCGGACGTCAGGCCCGTACTCAACCACCATGCCAGCCTGGTATACGCCAACTACGAGGACACCCTCCAGGCCGCCCAGACCATGCGGGCCGCCATTGACGCCTTCCTCGCCCGGCCTTCCGAGCAGGCCCAGCAGGCCGCCCGGAAGGCCTGGCTCGCCGCCCGCGAGTTCTACGGCCAGACCGAGGCGTTTCGCTTCTACGGCGGCCCCATCGACGACGACGCCGGTCCGGAAGGCCGCCTCAACGCCTGGCCCATGGATGAATCCTACGTGGACAAGGTGGAAGGCAACGACAACGCCGGTCTCATCAACGACCGTAGTTTCGCCATTACCAAGCAATCCATTTCCGAACAGAACGAGCGCGGTGGCGAGGAGAACATCGCCACCGGCTGGCATGCCATCGAGTTCCTGCTGTGGGGCCAGGACAAGAGCGAAACCGGCCCTGGCGAGCGCTCATTCACCGACTACGTGGACGGCAAGGCCCCCAACGCGGACCGCCGCCGCCAGTACCTGGCCGTGGTCACCGAGCTGCTCATGGACGACCTCGACACCCTGGTGAAGGCCTGGCGCCCAGGCAGCAAGCTCAACTACCGCAGCCGCTTCGTCGAAGGCGGCCAGGAGTCCCTGCGCAAAATCTTCGTTGGCCTGGGCTCCCTGTCCCGCGGAGAGCTGGCCGGCGAGCGCCTGGAAGTGGCCCTCAACAGCCAGGACCAGGAGGATGAGCACTCCTGCTTCTCCGACAATACTCACCGGGACGCGGTAACCGACGCCCTGGGCATCGAGAACGTCTGGCTGGGCCGCTACAAGCGCGCCGACGGCACCCTGCTGCAAGGCCCCTCGCCGCGCGACCTGGTGATGGCGAGGGACGCCGGCCTGGCAGAGAAGACCAGCAAGCAGATCGCCGCTTCCGTGGCCGCCGCCAGCGCCATCCAGGCTCCTTTCGACCGGGAGATCGTCGGCGCCAAGGACGCCCCCGGCCGCCTGCGCGTCAAAGCCACCATCGACAGCCTGGTGCAGCAGAGCAAGGACCTGGTGGCAGCCGCCAACGCCATCGGCATCAGCAAACTGACCCTGGTGCAGCCGTAACCCCCTCCCCCGCCGGGGGAGGGGGTGGGGGAGAGGGAACCACGCGTCCTTACCAGCAAACGCGCTCCCTCACCCCGACCCCTCTCCCGGGGGAGAGGTAGAAAAGCCAGCCACCGCCAGCCAACCACTGAACCTCAGCCATGAACCTCAGCTTCCCTGCCATCTTCCTCGGTGTCCTCGCCCTCCCTGTCCAGGCAGCGCCCGCCGCCGATCCCCTGGGCGAGAAGGCCGGCGGCGAGACCACCGTCTTCGCCACCGGCCGCAACGCCTTCTCCTTTCCCGCCGCGAACCTCGTCGACGAGGAGCGCACCCGCTTCGTCATCGGCAACTCCTTCTTCAAGCGCAACTGGGTGGAAGCCCCCGCCTCCACCAAGGTCCGCGATGGCCTCGGCCCCCACTTCATCGCCCGTTCCTGCGGCGGCTGCCACGTCAACGACGGCCGGGGCGAGCCGCCCAA
>CAZEOR010000329.1:0-3847 GCA_964513695.1 uncultured Thiobacillus sp. | reverse complement strand
GGCCAGGGTATCCGCATCCCGCACCTGTTCCCTGATCCGGCGCGAGACGATGCGCAGGATCTCATCCCCGGCGGGATGGCCCAGGCTGTCGTTCACGGTTTTGAATCGGTCCAGGTCGATGAACAGCACCGCGCCCTGGCTGCCGCCGCGCCGGGCCCGGCCGACGGCGTGCTCCAGATAGGAAAACAGCAGGAGGCGATTGGGCAGGTCGGTCAAGGCATCGTGGTGAACTAGGTGTTCGAGCTTTTCCTCGGAGTGCTTGACGCGGGTGATGTCGGAGAACACGCCGACGAAATTGGCCACCATGCCGTTTTCATCGCGCAGGTCGCTGATGGTGAGCCACTCCGGGTACAACTCTCCGTTCTTGCGCCGGTTCCATATCTCGCCTTGCCAATGGCCGGTGCTCAGGAGGGATGACCACATGTGTTGATAGAACCCCTCCTCGTGCCGGCCCGATTTGAGCAGGCGGGGGTTCTCGCCCAGCACTTCGGATTCGGCGTATCCGGTGATGTCGCGGAAAGCGCGATTCACGGCGATGATGTTGCCACCGCCATCCGTGATCACCACACCTTCCAGGGTACTTTCGAAAACCTTCGCGGCCAGGCGCAGGCTTTCCTCCGCCTGGGTTCGCCGCGTTTCCTGCTCGGCGTATTCCAGCGCGAAGTTCATGTCCATGGCCATCTCTTCCAGCAGGGCCACCTCGGCATCATCGAAGAATCCGGCTTCCTGGGCATACAGGGCGAATATGCCCTCCACCCGGCCGAAGGGCTGGATCGGCAGGGCGATGGCGGAACGGTAGCCGAGTTCGATGGCGCGTTGTTTCCAGCGCGCGTTGCAGGTCGCGTGTTCCACCTCCTGGCAGGTGAAATGCCGCCCCTGGCCAAGGGGGCCGGTCATCGGACAGGTCGGTGTGTGCTCCCCGTCCAGGCAGAGATCGATGGCATCCAGCATGTCCTTGCCGTCCCCCGCGTGGGCGACGATGGAGACGCGTCGGGTATCCGGATCGACCCGGCCGACCCAGGCGAGGCGGAATCCGCCTTTCACCACCGCGATGCGGCAGGCCGACTCGAACAAAATCTGCGGATCCCGCGTGCGGACGATGAGCTTGTTGACGCTGGACAACACGGCGTAGACCCGATTGAGCCGTTCGATTTCCTGTTCATTGTGCTTGCGCCCCTGGATATCCTCCACGGTCATGATGAAATGGTCGGGTATGCCCGGAGCGCGCCAGACCAGGGAGACAGTGAGATTCAGCCAGACCGGGGAGCCGTTCTTGCGGATACCCCGCATTTCCAACTGGCAGGTATCGATGTCGCCGGCCAGGAGTTGGCGCATTCGGGTGAGATCGGCTTCCGGATCGTCCGGGTGGGCAATGTCTTGAAGGCTTCGCGTCAGCAATTCTTCCCGGCCGTAGCCGAGGATATCGCCCAGTTTCTGATTGACGCGCAGCCAGCGTCCGTCGGGCGATACATGGGCAAACCCCATGGCGGCCTGCTCGAAGGTGGAACGGAAGCGTTCCGCGCCGGCATGCAGTTCGGCGTTTCTTTGTTCGATGGCGCTCGCCATGTCATTGAAGGCGACGGAAAGTTCAGTGATGGCATTGCGCCCATCGGATGCGGCGCGAGCACCGTATTCCCCTTTCGTCAGGCGCCGGGTGGCCAGGCGCAGGTGTTCCAGACTGCGCGACAGTCTCGCTTTGAACAGCAATATGCCTAGTACACAGGACAAGCCAAAGCCCGCAAGCTGGAGCGCCAGAGCGCGCGACCATGCGGATTGAGGGTCCATTCGCCAACCAGCTTGGTCGATGACCAGGTACTCCAAGGCAATGACAACGCCTAACCAGAACACGGTCATGCCGATCCAAAGCTTTTCCAGCAGTTTCATGATGCGTCGCCTCGGCCCGTATCCGTTCGGGGGGGGTCAACCAATTAATAAGACCGTGAAGTCTGGTAAATTTATCCTATTGAAAAATAAGATGATATTAGGTCCACCCTTAAGTAATCACGGGCCATCCAAGTGGATATTGCAGCCCCCATGAACGTGGGATATCCGGTATGCCGCTAATGGGAAACAATGGATGGAATGTTGCGACTGTTCCTGATCCTCGTTTGTCTGGTATCCGGTTCCGCCCATGCCGATGTGCAATATGAACGTTGGCGGGCGGATTTCCTGGCTGTCGACACCCCTGTGCTGCCCCGCGCCGACGATCCGGGTTGGCATGGTGTGTCGTTGCCCCATGCCCTGCGTGGAGAGGCGGCGGATGCCACGGGAGGCTGGTTCCGTTTCCGTATCCAGGCGCCAGCCGACACACGGGAACCATGGGGCCTGTATCTGTGGTGGCTCAACCTCAATGGCGCGTTCTACTTCAATGGCGCATTCCTGGGGGACGGAGGACGCTTTTCCGAGCCCATCGCCCGCAACTGGAACAAACCATTCTTCTTCGTATTGCCTGCGAGTCTCTGGAAGCCGGGTGACAACGAAATCCTGATCCGCCTGCACAGCGATCCCGGCTGGGGCATCCTTTCTCCCATCGAGGTGGGCCCGGTTTCCCGCCTGCGTCCGGATTTCGAACTGCGCCGCTTCCTACAGGTGGATCTCACGCGGGGACTGACCATTACCCTGCTCGTGGCCTCGACCCTGGTGTTGGCGGTTTGGTGGCGCCGGCGCCACGATCCCCAGTATTTCTGGTTCGGCCTCGCCTGTCTCATGTGGGGCGTGTTCTCCACCTATTTGGTCCTGCGCGATCCGCCCATGTCGGGCCCTGTGTTCCGCTGGCTGTCCCATCTGGCGCTGGATGCCTGGGCGGTGTGCATGGCCTTGTTCGTCCATCGTTACCTGGGCATCAGACGGCCTCGCCAGGAAAAGCTACTGGGTCTGCTCCTGGTTGGCGCGGGCACGCTAACCGCCCTGCCGGCGCTGATCTGGCAAGGCTATGCCTTCATGGTCACCCATACCCTGACCTTCATGATCATCGCCTGGCAGGCCCTGCGCGTATTTGGTCACTGGCGCAAGGGACGCTGGCGCGAGCATGGCCTGCTCGGGATCGCGTTGGGCGCGCTGCTGCTGGCCGGCTTGCACGACCTGCTGCTGGCCTTGCCGCTGGATAATTTACCGAGCGAATTGGCCCGCATTCGCCTCAAGTACCACTTTATTCTGCTGCACCTGGCCGCGCCCATCGTCCTGTTGTTTCTTACCGGCCATCTGGGGCGCCGCTTCGCCGATGCCCTGTACGACGCCGAGACGCTCAACCGCGAACTGGAGTCGCGGGTGGAGGCCGGCGGCCGGGAGTTGGCGGCGAGCTATGAGCGCCGTGCCCTGCTGGAACGGGAAACCGCCACCGCCGAGGAGCGGGAGCGCATCTACCGGGATCTGCACGATGACATCGGCGCCAAGCTTCTATCCCTGGCCATCCGCGCGAAGAGTCCGGAGGATGCGGACATCGCCCGCTCCGCCCTTCAGGATCTGCGCGATGTGGTGTCCCGATCCTCCCGATCCGACGCCCCCCTTACCGAGCTGCTCGCCGACTGGCGCGCGGAGATCGAAGGGCGCTTTTCTTCGGCGGGACTGCGTCTGGTCTGGAACCAGCCCGACGACCTGCCCGACCGGAACATGGCTGCCGCCGAAGCCCTGAATCTGGGCCGTATCCTGCGCGAGTCCGTGTCCAACGTGCTGCGGCACGCTGGCGCCGCCGGTGTGGTCATCGGCGTGCATTTCGCGCGGGGGCAATACCAGATTTCCATCGAGGACGACGGCAACGGCAAGCCCCGCGCTCCCGGCCGGGGCATGCGCAACATGCGGGCGCGAGCGGCCCAGTTGGGCGGTAACATCGACTGGGCCTGGGGCGAGC
>CAZEOR010000328.1:0-3870 GCA_964513695.1 uncultured Thiobacillus sp. | reverse complement strand
CCCGGGTGAGGCTGGAATGAACTTCAAGCCTGTCCTGCTCTGGTCCGACGCCCTTATCCTGCTGCTGCTGGCGGTGGTGGCCATCCTGGTTTGGCTGGCTCGCCACAACGAAACCTTCCGGGCACCGTTGCGCCAGGTCTGGGCCAATCCCATGGGGGCGTCCACGGCGCTGATCCTGGCCATCTATGCCGGCATCGGCCTGCTGGATTCCATGCACTACGTGCAACGGCTGCCGGATGCGCCGGGCAAAGAGGCCCAGTACAGCGGCGAGGTCCGCTCAGCCTTGGACGCGCTGCTGACACCTCTGCGGGAAAAGGTGGAAAAGACCTATTCGGCGCCCTTTGCCACCCATCTCTATGCCAAGGAGACGATGACGGGACCGGACGGGAGGGAAGGGCGCGATTTCCCCCGGCTGAAGTTCGGCGGCGCCCATCTGGCCGATCCGGAGAAGGATTTCTGGCCGGATATCCTGAAGCGGGGGGGGGTGGGATTGCTTAGCGGGGTCCTGATCTGGTTGCTGTTTTTCTTCCCACTTTGGAAAAGGGGGACCGTGGTGGATTTAGCGGCGGTGGATTCTCGCGGCGCAGCGAAATCCCCCCTAACCCCCCTTTATGAAAGGGGGGGATCACGGCGTGCCCTGGCTTTGACTTTGTTGGTGCTTTGCCTCGCTTTTGGCGTTCTTTCAGCACTGGCGCCGCTTTACCACGTCCTCGGCACCGACAAGGTGGGCCAGGACGTGCTCTACCTGGCCATCAAATCCGTGCGCACCGGCCTGCTCATCGGCACCCTGACCACCTTGATCATGCTGCCCTTCGCACTGAGCCTGGGTATTGCCGCCGGCTATTTCGGCGGGCGTATCGACGATCTCATCCAATATCTGTACACCACCCTCAACTCCATTCCCGGCGTGCTGCTCATCGCCGCTTCGGTGCTGGTGGTGCAGGTGCAGATCGAGGCACATCCCGAATTTTTCGACACCGCCGCCTCGCGCAGCGATGTGCGCCTGCTGGCCCTGTGCGCCATCCTGGGCGTGACGGGCTGGACCGGTCTGGCCCGGCTGTTGCGGGCCGAAGCCCTGAAGCTGCGGGAACTGGAGTTCGTCCAGGCGGCGCGGGCCTTCGGCGTCACCCGGGGGCGCATCCTGCTGCGCCATCTGCTGCCCAACGTCATGCACTTGGTGCTGATCACCGTGGTCATCGACTTCTCCGGCCTGGTGCTGGCGGAGGCGGTGCTGTCCTACGTGGGGGTCGGCGTCGACCCGGCCATGATCAGTTTCGGCAACATGATCAATGGTGCGCGGTTGGAACTGGCGCGGGAGCCGGTGGTGTGGTGGCAGCTGGCCGCCGCCTTCATCTTTATGTTCGTGCTGGTGCTGGCGGCCAACCTGTTCGCCGACCAGGTGCGGGATGCCCTGGACCCGAAATCGAGGGGACGCCGGTGAACGCGCCCGTGAAAGGTCTGAGCGTCGCCAACCTGCGTGTGGAGATCGTCGCCGCCGGCCGCACCCTGGTGCCAGTGGATGGCGTCAGCTTCGCCATCGGTGCCGACGAGTGCGTCGCTCTGCTGGGGGAATCCGGCTGCGGCAAGTCCATCACCGCCTTGGCCCTTATGCGCCTGTTGCCGGAAGGCGGACGGGTGGCGGCGGGCGATGTCCGCCTGGAGGGAGAGGACGTTTTCGGCCTGACCGAAGCGGCCATGGGCCGGGTGCGCGGCGGTCGCCTCGCCATGGTCTTCCAGGAACCCCAGACCTCGTTGAATCCGGTGATGACCGTCGCCGAACAGATCGGCGAGGCCCTGGCCGCCCACCGGCAGTTCGCCGGGGCCGCCGCGCGCAGCGAGGCCGGCAAATTGCTGGACGCGGTGGGCCTGGCCGCGGACAAGCTGGACGCCTATCCTTTCCAGCTTTCCGGCGGCCAGCGCCAGCGCGCCCTCATCGCCATGATGCTGGCGGGGGAGCCGGAAGTGCTCATCGCCGACGAGCCCACCACGGCGCTGGACGTCACCATCCAAGCCCAGATCCTGCATCTGCTCAAGGATTTGCAGAAACAGCGGGGCATGGGCCTGCTGCTCATCACCCACGACCTGGACGTGGCCCGGGATATGGCCGACCGGGTGGCGGTGATGTACGCGGGGCAGATCGTGGAGTGGGCGCCGAGGGACGGGCTCTATGCCGAACCGCGCCATCCCTATACGCAGAAACTCTTCGCCGTATTGCCCCGCCTGGACCGGCGCGGCGAGCGCCTGGACAGCCTGCCGGGCCGGGTGCCGGGGCCGGACGCGGCCTTCGCCGGCTGCCGCTTCGCCGATCGCTGCCCGGCGGTGTTTGAGCGATGCCGTGTCGAGGAATCCGAGTTCCATGAGGCCGCGCCGGGGCATTTCGTGCGCTGCCATTTGGCCGGGCCTCACCCCTCCCCCGCCGGAGGTGGGGCTGGGGGAGAGGGAGCAACGGTCGGCCAGGCGTCATCGGCCATTCAATCCGGCTTCCCTCTCCCCGGCCCTCCCCCGGCGGTGGAGGGGGCTGTTCTCCGGGTGACTGATCTCGCCGTCCACTTCCCCATCCGCAAGGGTCTGCTCAAACGTACCGTCGGCCATGTCAAGGCGGTGGATGGCGTCAGCCTGGAAGTCGCGGCCGGCGAGACCCTGGCCCTGGTGGGCGAATCCGGCTGCGGCAAGACCACCCTGGCGCGGGCGGTGCTGCGCCTGATCGAACCCAGCGCCGGTGAGGTTCGCTTGCTGGGCGAACCGCTGGCCGGCCTGGCCGGCGAGGCCCTGCGCCGCAAGCGGGCGGAAATGCAGATCGTGTTCCAGGACCCGTTCTCGTCCCTGAATCCGCGCATGCGGGTGGGCGACATCCTGGAGGAGGGCATGGCGGCCCTGCTGCCGGCGCTGGACAAGACGGCGAGACAGCGGCGCGGCCGGGAATTGCTCGATCAGGTGGGGCTGCCGGCGGACGCCGCCCTGCGCTATCCCCATGAGTTCTCTGGCGGCCAGCGCCAGCGCATCGCCATTGCCCGCGCCCTGGCGGTGCAGCCAAAGCTGCTGATCCTGGACGAGCCCACCAGCGCCCTGGATGTCTCGGTCCAGGCGCAGATACTCAATCTGCTGGCCGACTTGCGCCGGGAACACGGGCTGGCCTACTTGTTCATCACTCACAACCTGGCGGTGGTGAGTTATCTGGCGGATCGGGTGGCGGTGATGCGCTTTGGGAAAATCGTGGAGAGCGGTGCGACGGAACAGTTGCTCACGCAGCCGGAGAACGAGTACACCAAACTGCTGCTGAACTCGGTGCCGGGCAAGCGGGCCTGACCTGAGCCGTCAACTCGCCAGGATCGGAATGGAAAGCTTGGTCCCGGGTCTGAGAGGCTCTGCGTTGTCGTTCCAGCGGCGTATATCAGCCACCTTCACGTTGTAGAGCTTGGCCACCCGCGAAAGGGTGTCGCCCTTGCGCACGGTGTGGGTCCGCATGACGGGTTTGCCTGCTTTGGCGCCTTTTGCCGGTGGTGCTTCCACCTGTGAGAGTGCGGCGGGAGCTGAACGGGGTGTGTCTGTGTTCCTTGCCACTGGCACCACCAGGGTCTGCGGCTTGGCGACCTTGCCCTTGACCAGTTTGAGCGGGTTGTATTCTTTCAACCAGTCGAGGCTGACCCCGAACTTGGCGGCGATGCCACTGGCATTCTCGCCCTGGCGCGCGGTGTAGGTTTGAAGCAGTTTGTCGGCACCCTGACGATGCAGGTTGAACTGAAAGATTTCCACCCTGTCCGCCGGCAGCAGCAATACGTTGCGAGCATCCGCGTAGATCACCCGGCGCTGGAAGGCGGGATTTAGGGATAAAAATTCATCCACGCTCATTTCCGCCAGCTTGGCTGCTTG
>CAZEOR010000327.1:0-3873 GCA_964513695.1 uncultured Thiobacillus sp. | reverse complement strand
CTTGAGCAGGCCCTCGGCGGTGGTGACGCGCTTGGCTTCCCGGGCGCGGCGCGTGATGGGACTGCGGGCGTAGAGCTCGGTCTCGGTGATGACCGCGAGGTTTTCATCGAGTGCGATGAAGCCCGAAGCGAGGGGGCCGGTGGTGAGGAGGAAGCGCGTTAACTCCCCCCTTTCATAAAGGGGGGGTGGGGGGGATTTCGACGGGGATGGCTTCGGGCTGGCCATGGATAAATCCCCCCCGCCCCCCTTTATGAAAGGGGGGAGAGGCGCTTTACCAGCAGTCGTTGCCGGCCATCCCTCCGCCAGTTCCGGCTTCAGCCCGTATTCCGCTAACGCATTGGCCAGGGTCTCCCGCCGGCCCAGGCTTTCCGCCACCACCAGGGTGGTGCCGGGGAAGCCGGCGAGGTGGGCTTGCAGCCGGTGGTAGGGGTTGTCGGCCTTGCGTTCGACTTCCACCGTGGGGGCGGCCGAGTAATGAAGCCCCTCCCCCGCGGGCTGGGGAGGGGCTTGGGGATAACCATCGACTAGGCTGCCGCCTTTGGGCAGCCCAGTCGAATGGCTAGTTGTTTCATCAGAGGGAGCCCGGCTTCCTGCTTCCGATGTTGCTCCCTCTCCCCCGGCCCCTCCCCCGGGGGGGGAGGGGTGTTTCATCTCCATCCGCGCATACGGCCGCATGGTCCCGAAGAACCCATCCGGCATCAGGAACAGATCCTCCGGCTTCAGCAGCGGCCGGTTCTTGTCCCCCTGCATCAGGCGATGCCGGCTCTGGGTGTCGCGCCAGAAATTCTCTACGGCTTCCTGGATGTCTCCATGCAGCACCAGCACCGTGTCCTCGGCCAGGTAGTCGAACAGGGTGGCGGTATCCTCGAAGAACAGGGGCAGGTAGTACTCCACGCCGCCGGGGGCCAGCTTGTTGGAGACGTCCTTGTAAATCTGGCTCTTGGACGGGTCGCCTTCAAAGCGCTCGCGGAAGCTCTGGCGGAAGTGGCTGATGCCGTTGTCGTCCATGGGCACTTCCCGGGCCGGCAGCAGGCGGATTTCCGCGACCTTGTAGAGGGTGCGCTGGGTGTCCGGGTCGAAGGTGCGGATGGATTCGATCTCGTCGTCGAACAGGTCGAGACGGTAGGGCAGGGTCGTGCCCATGGGGTACAGGTCGATGATGCCGCCGCGCACCGTGAACTCGCCCGGGCTGAGCACCTGGTTCACCGCGTGGTAGCCGGCCTGGGTCAGGCGGGCGCGCAGCTTCTCGCCGTCCAGTTTGTCTTTCTCCTTGAGCAGAAAGGCGTGGGCATTCAGATAGGCTGGTGGGCACAGGCGCTGGGCCGCCGTCGCGGCGGGGGCCACCAGCACATCCACCTTGCCCTGGGAGGCCAGCCACAGGGCTGAAAGCCGCTCGGACACCAGGTCCGGGTGGGGCGAGAGGGGGTCGTAGGGCAGGGTTTCCCAATCCGGGAACAGGCGTACGGAGAGGGACGGTTCGAACCAGGCCAACTCGTCCACCAGCCGGCCCGCGTCCTGGGCAGTCTGGGTGAGGATCAGCAGGCGGGCACACTTGCTGTATTCCGAGAGAACCAGGCTGTCGGCGGAACCGGGTGGACGCGATAGACGCCGGCGTTGGCCTGGGGGTGGGAGAGCGGGGAGGATGGTCATGACGGGGCGATTCGGAGAAGAGCGGCATTATCCCAAATCGTGGGTGGTTCTTCCTTTCTTTAGGTTTGATAGTCCTGAATGATCAGCCTGACCTTCCCGGCTGGTTTACTGGCCATGCCAGCTACCCGAGAGGGACTTGGAGTGGATTTGGGCGTACGCGTGCCGCCCGTGGTCGAGTGCAGCCTCTCAGTTCACACAGCGGATGAAATCGAAACTGGCTGGCGATGGGCGCCGTAGGGTGACTTGAATTGTTCATAGCGTCCGGCGATGACCGTATTGCAATGGGGGCAACGTCCGTCATCGGTAAGGCGATAGGCCGGAATTTCGTACCAATCCCTGACTACGAGCGGTATGTGGCACCTAGGGCAGAGAGTGGTGCCACCCAGGGCATCGTGCACGTTGCCGGTGTAGACATAGTGAAGCCCCGTATCCAGCGCGATCTGCCGAGCCTTGGTCAGGGTGGCGCTGGGAGTGGCGGGGATGTCCTTCATTTTCCAATCCGGGTGGAAGGCGGTGAAGTGCAGGGGTACATCGGGCCCCAGTTCTTTACCTACCCATTCGGACAGAGCGCGAATCTCGGCTTCCGAATCGTTCAACGACGGAATCAGCAAGGTTGTGATCTCGAACCAGGTGTTCGTATTCCTTTTCAGATACACCAGGGTATCCAGGATGGGTTGCAACTGCCCGGAACAATATTTGACATAAAAATCGTTCGTAAAACCTTTCAGGTCCACGTTGGCGGCATCCATCTTCGAAAAAAACGCAGACATGGGATCCGGGTGGATATAGCCGGCAGTGACGGCGACGGTCAGGATGCCCAGAGCATGGCAGGCATCCGCTGCATCCAGGGCGTATTCGGCGAAAATCACCGGATCGTTGTAGGTGAAGGCCACACTCTTGCAGCCTAGTTCCTGAGCCACCCGTGCGATATTTTCCGGACTGGCGGATTCCATGAGCCGGTCCATGTCCCTGGATTTTGATATGTCCCAGTTCTGGCAGAACTTGCAGGCCAGATTGCAGCCGGCAGTACCGAAGGACAGCACAGCGCTGCCAGGGTAGAAATGGTTGAGAGGCTTTTTCTCGATGGGATCCACGCAGAAACCGGAACTGCGGCCATAAGTGGTGAGCACCATCTTGCCGCCTTCCATCTTGCGCACGAAACAGGCGCCGCGCTGGCCTTCATGAAGCTTGCAATCGCGGGGGCAAAGGTCGCACTGAACTTTGCCGTCCGCCAAGGCATGCCACCAGCGTGCGGGGTGGGCGCATTCAGGTTGATTGCCGATCGGGATCAAGATGCCTCCTTGAATTTCTCCACGTGGTAGCGGGAGAGATGGAAGTCTTCGGACCACAAATCCGGAGCCAGACCTGCCTTGCGCTTGAGCTGGGCCATGAATTGCCGAGGGTCGGGTAGCTGTTCCCAGACCTGGGGCAGGAAGGTGGCACGATGCCAGCCACAGGTGAGGATTACGCCATCGATGCCCGGCCGCAATTGGGCCAAGGCATCGGCTTCATCCACGAATGACATGGGCTCGGGCCGGGACAGGAGAGAGACCTCCACCCGAGTGATATCCAGCTCTTCCTTGCCAAGAGGTGGGAAGCGCGGGTCATTGAAGGCGGCAGCCAGGGCATTGGCACGCAGGTCTTCACCCAAGGGGCGATGGGCTTCAAGGGAGCCGATGCAACCCCGCAACTCGTCTTGTTGGGTCAGGGTCACAAATACCGCCCCGGGTTCGTCGAGCCAGGCTGGATGAAATGAATCCGGCCATGAGGAATCAGGATCAGCCGTCCCGAGCTTACGGGCGATGGCATCCCTTGCCAGAGTGAGTAGCATGCGGCCCTGCGCTGCATCATGAAGGTTCATGTTCGGGCTCCGTGAGGACGAATGCGCCATAGCCGACGACCCGGCTATGGTCCCCGGCGGTGTCGCCGGAGTTGCGCAGATCAACCACGTGAACAGCCAAGCCGTGCCGCTTGGCGGATAAAAGCAATCCGTTGATTGGATAGGCACCGCACGCCTGGTTGCCATCCAGATGGCCATCCAGCTTGAGAATGGCGTGGGCAGTGGCGAGATCCGCCTTTTCCGCCTCGACATAATGCAGGAAGTGGGAAAGGTCGGAACTCACCACAATCAGGGTTTCCTCACCCCCCCACAAACGCTCCAGCACTTGCGCCACTTCCTCGGGCGTTGCCTCGCCTACCACAAGGGGAATGAGAGCGAAGTCC
>CAZEOR010000326.1:0-3887 GCA_964513695.1 uncultured Thiobacillus sp. | reverse complement strand
GCCTGCTCGCCGAACAGGTCGGTCTCGGTCTCTTCGCGGAAGTTGGTCTCGATGACGCCGGCCCGGGCGCCGCCGTTGGCAGCGGCATAAGCCAGGGCGATGTCCTTGGCCTTGCCGGACTTGTCCTGGTACACGGCGATCAGGGTCGGCACGCCGCCGCCGGCCAGGTAGGTGGAGCGCACGGTGTGGCCGGGGCCCTTGGGGGCGATCATGATCACGTCCAGGTCGGCGCGGGGCACGATCTGGTTGTAATGGATGTTGAAGCCGTGGGCGAAGCAGAGGGTGGCGCCCTTCTTGATGTTGGGCTCAATCTCGCCGTAGTAGACACCGGGTTGCTGCTCGTCGGGCACCAGGATCATGACCACGTCGGCATCCTTCACGGCGGCGCCCACTTCCTTCACGGTCAGGCCGGCGTTCTTGGCCTTGTTCCAGGACGCGCCGTCCTTGCGCAGGCCGACGGTGACCTTGACGCCGGAATCCTTCAGGTTGTTGGCGTGGGCGTGGCCCTGGGAGCCATAGCCGACGATGGCGACCTTCTTCTTCTTGATCAGGGAGAGGTCACAATCTTTTTCGTAATAAACCTTCATGGGATGTCCTTTCGAGCGAAGTTGCGGAATTCAGTCAGATTTTCATGATGCGGTCGCCGCGCCCGATGCCCGAGGCGCCGGTTCGCACGGTTTCCAGGATGGCCGCAGGGTCGATGGCGGCCAGGAAGGCATCCAGCTTGGTACCCGGCCCGGTCAATTCTATGGTGTAGGTTTTGTCGGAGACGTCGAGGATGCGGCCCCGGAAGATGTCGGTCATGCGCTTCATCTCTTCGCGCATCTCGCCGGTGGCGCGCACCTTCACCAGCATGAGCTCCCGCTCGATGTGGCTGCCGTCGGTGAGGTCCTGCACCTTGACGATGTCGATCAGCTTGTTGAGCTGCTTGGTGATCTGCTCTATGACATCGTCCGAGCCGCGCGTGACGATGGTCATGCGCGATAGGGTGGCATCCTCGGTGGGCGCCACGGTGAGGGACTCGATGTTGTAGCCGCGCGCCGAGAACAGGCCGGATACCCGGGACAGGGCGCCGGCTTCGTTTTCCATCAGTAGGGAAATGATATGTCGCATGATTTTTCCCTTACACCAGGATCATCTCGGACAGGCCCTTGCCTGCGGGAATCATGGGGAACACGTTTTCGCGCGGGTCGGTGAGGAAGTTCAGGAACACCAGGCGGTCCTTGTATTTGCCAAAGGCATCGCGCAGGGCCGGCTCCACGTCCTCGGGCTTCTCGATGGTCATGCCTACATGACCATAGGCTTCTGCCAACTTCACAAAATCCGGCAGGGAAGTCATGTAGGACTCGGCATAGCGTTCCTCATAGAAGAATTCCTGCCACTGGCGCACCATGCCCAGATAGCCGTTGTTGAGCAGGATGATCTTGAGGGGCAACTTCCATTCCTTGCAGGTGGACAGCTCCTGAATATTCATCTGGATGCTGCCTTCGCCGGTGATGCAGGCCACCACCGCGTCAGGATGGGCCATCTGCACGCCCATGGCCGCTGGCAGGCCGAAGCCCATGGTGCCCAGGCCCCCGGAATTGATCCAGCGGCGCGGCTTGGCGAACTTGTAGTACTGGGCCGCCCACATTTGATGCTGGCCCACGTCGGAAGTCACATAGGCATCGCCCTTGGTGACTTCATAGAGTTTCTCCACCACGAACTGGGGCTTGATCACAGACGCGGCCCGGTCGTACTTGAGGCAATCCTGGGAGCGCCATAGCTCGATCTGGGTCCACCAAGCCTTGATGGCTTGTTGGTCTGGCTTCTCCTTGCCGGCTTTGATGTGCTTGATGATCTCATCGAGCACCTGGCCGACCTCGCCGACGATGGGCACATCTACCCGCACACGCTTGGAGATGGAGGAGGGATCGATGTCGATATGGATGATACGGTGGGCTTCTTTGGCGAAATGCTTGGGATTGCCCACCACCCGGTCGTCGAAGCGGGCGCCCACGGCGAGCAGCACGTCACAATGCTGCATGGCCATATTGGCCTCGATGGTGCCGTGCATACCCAGCATGCCTAGGAAAAGCGGGTCCGGGGCGGGATAGCCACCCAGGCCCATCAACGTGCTGGTGGCGGGGTAGCCCAGCAAGCGAACCAGTTCCGTGACCTGGGGCGCCGCATTGCCCAAAACCACGCCGCCGCCCGTATAGATCATGGGCCGCTTGGCTTCCAGCAGCATCTGGGCGGCCTTCTTGATCTGACCCGCGTGGCCCTTGCTGGTGGGGTTGTAGGAGCGCATGGTCACGCTCTTGGGGTATTCGTACTCGCACTTGTGCTGGGTGACGTCCTTGGGTACGTCCACCACCACGGGGCCGGGCCGGCCCGTCGCGGCAATGAAAAAAGCCTTCTTGATGGTGGAGGCCAGTTCGTGCACGTCCTTGACCAGGAAATTGTGCTTTACACAGGGGCGAGTGATGCCCACGGTGTCCACTTCCTGGAACGCGTCCTGGCCGATGGCGGCGGTGGGCACTTGGCCGGATATCACCACCATGGGAATGGAATCCATGTAAGCGGTGGCGATGCCGGTCACGGCATTGGTGGCACCGGGGCCGGAGGTGACGATGGCGACGCCCACCTGTCCGGTGGAGCGCGCATAGGCGTCCGCCGCATGGACAGCCGCCTGCTCATGTCGCACCAGGATATGTTCGAAATCCTTCTGCTTGTAGATTTCGTCGTAGATGTTGAGTACCGCGCCACCCGGGTACCCAAAGACGTGCTTGATGCCTTCGTCACGCAAACAGCGGACAACGATCTCCGCACCAGTCAGTTCCATGTCGGCCATGGCGAGAAATTCTTAATATTCTGAAAGGGTTGAACACTAGCGATTGCGCCTGATCCGGTCAAGCTGAAGCCGACATCGTTGTACCAAGAAGTAGGAGTTCAGTATCGGGAACCCCCCTGGTTATTGTGGGCTGACCAGATTTCGAGTTGCTGATCTTGTGATGATGTGTGCGCTGAATGTTGTTTCGGGAAAATGCAATTCCTGCTTTTTCACCCTGAAAACTCAGGTTTATGGGGGTCCTGGATTGCGGCGCTTCACATTGGACATCCTTGGCTTTCACTTGCAAATTTGCCGCTGAGCGATGTTGGCAAACAATGGACTGGAAAAAACACGCAGCCTCTCGCACGAAGTGGAATTCCAGTCATCCACAATTTAAGGCTGTGGCCGAATATCAAATAATGCGTCGGGAGTGAAGCCGAGCTGAACTTGTCTTCCGCCACCACTTCGAAAAGTCGTAGCCATTCCAAGTAAGGTGATCAAACCTCGCAAACACCCACCATCTGGGCTTGCCCGTCCTGGTCCACGCTTTCGATCTTCACCGTGTAGCCCCATAGCCGGCCGATGTGCCGCAGCATCTCCGGCGTGCTTTCCCCCAGGGGGCGGCGGTTGTGCATGTAGTGGCGCAGGGTGAGGGAGCGGTCGCCGTAGACGTCCACGTGGTAGACCTGGATGTTGGGTTCCCGGTTGCCCAGGTTGTATTGCTCGGCGAGGAGCTGGCGCACTTTCCGATATCCCGCGTCGTCGTGGATGGCGGCGATCTCCAGCTTCTCCTCCTGGTCGTCGTCCACCACGGCGAACAGCTTCAGGTCGCGGATCAGCTTGGGCGAGAGGTATTGGGCGATGAAGCTCTCGTCCTTGAAGTTGCGCATGGCGAAGTCCAGGGTCTTCACCCAGTCGGAGCCGGCGAGTTCCGGGAACCAGCGTTGGTCTTCCTCGGTGGGATGCTCGCAGATGCGGCGGATGTCCGTGAACATGGCGAAGCCCAGGGCGTAGGGGTTCATGCCGCTGTACATGCGGCTGTGGTAGGGCGGCTGGTAGACCACGTTGGTGTGGC
>CAZEOR010000325.1:0-3891 GCA_964513695.1 uncultured Thiobacillus sp. | reverse complement strand
CTCCGATCTGCAAACCCGGTTGCTGCGGGTGCTGGCCGACGGCGAGTTCTACCGGGTGGGCGGCCACTCGCCGGTGCGGGTCAACGTGCGGGTCATCGCCGCCACCCACCAGAACCTGGAAGACCGGGTGCGCAGCGGGCAATTCCGCGAAGACCTGTTCCACCGCCTCAACGTCATCCGCATCAAGCTGCCCGCCCTGCGCGAGCGGCGCGAGGACATCCCCCTGCTGATCAAGCACTTCCTGCAGAAGAGCGCCCAGGACCTGGGCGTGGAGATGAAGCTGGTTTCCGAGGAGGCCATCAAGGCCCTCACCGCCCTGCCCTACCCCGGCAACGTGCGACAACTGGAAAACCTCTGCCACTGGCTCACCGTCATGGCCCCGGGTCAGGTCATCGAACCTAAGGACCTGCCGCCGGAAGCCCTGCAGGAATCCGCCAGCGCCGCCGTCGACTGGATGGAAGCCCTGGCCCGCACCGCCCAGGCCCGCCTGGGCCGGGGCGAGAGCGGCATCCTCAACGACCTGACCAGCGAATTCGAACGCACCCTGATCCGCGTCGCCCTGGCCCACACCGGCGGCCGCAAGATCGAAGCGGCGAACCTGCTGGGCTGGGGACGCAACACCCTGACCCGCAAGATCCAGGAACTGGGCATGGAGTCGGGCGGCGCGGAGGAATGAGCCAGCCCGGCCCGGCATCGCCCCGGGCCGGGGGTGGCCGGGCCAAGCACAAGCCCGTGCTTCCCGCCAAAGCCGGTTACAACCGCTTACACATCTCCAACACCTTCGACACGGGGGCCTAACAACCCCGCGTTAGCGTGCAAAGCGTCCGGTGACGAATGGTTCGGCACCCGGAAACCCACAATGGAGATGCACCATGAAGACCCTGACCACCCTCAAGACCCTCACCCTGCTCGGCCTCGCCTCCCTGACCCTGGCCGCCGGCGCCAGCCAGGCCGATAGCGGCTACGTCTATTTCGGCGGCAATGCGAATGCCAACCCCTGGCTGAACGGCCCGGCCTACCAACAGGCGCGCTACTACGCCACCATGAAGGACCGCATCGCCCAACTGGACCTGCGCCAGGACAACCAGCTCAAGCGCATCCTGGACGGCATGGAGGATGGCAAGCTGACCACGCGGGAAGCCGCCGGCCTGCTGCGCGAACACCTGGCCATCAGCGCCCTGGAACGCCAATACGAAGCCGACGGCCGCCTAGGCCCCAACGAACTGCGCGACCTGGAACAACGCCTGGAAGAAGCCAACCGCCACATCGCCTTCGAAAACCACGACCGGGAAGTGCAACGCGGCCCCATGGGCCGCCCCGGCGACCGGGATCATCGTTGATGGATTGACGGGTCTGGACGGTGCAATGCGGCTTCTGCCTGTTGCACCGTGTGCGGTGTGTAGGTTGGGTTGAGCGCAGCGAAACCCAACATGGCGCGGGAGAGTTACGACGTTGGGCTTCCTGCGTCAGCCCAACCTGCGCGGGCTGAGATTGGGATGCGCAATATTCGGTAAGAACCCGAAGACAAAAAATTAATGCGAAGCTGACCCATTTTGCCCGCAGAGAGGAAATCCTCATCGCCCGGGCGGGAAAACCGGTCGCGCGGCTGATGCCCCTGGCATCGCCCACCATGCAACCGCACGTGCTGGGCGCGGGCAGAGGCCTTTTCACCTTGCCCGAGGACTTCTCCCGCCTGCAGGATGAGGCCATCCGGAGCATGTTCGAAACGGGCGTGTAGCCATGTCGCCGCACGCGCTCCTGCTCGATATCAACGTCCTGCTCGCCGCCCTGATCGATCCGGACAGATTGCCGGAGGACGTGCAGGCCCAGTTGCGCGATCCAGCCAACACCGTTCTGTTCAGCGCCGCCAGCATCTGGGAAATCGCCATCAAGCGCTCGCTGGGGCGGGAGGACTTCGACTTCCGCCCGGAAAACATCCAACGTCTGGCTCAGGAAACCGGCTTCATCGAACTCGCCGTCCAGTCCGAGCACTGCCATAGGATCACCGATCTGCCCTGGCATCACCGCTACCCGTTCGACCGGCTGCTGCTCTCCCAGGCCCTGTCCCTGCCCGCCTATCTGCTGACCAGCGATGGGGTGTTGTCGAGTTATTCGGAGCTGGTCAGGGTGGTCGGCGTGAAATGAGGCGCTTGGCATTGAGTGGGACTGAATTGAAGGGGCCGCCTCAGATGGTCGATCCAGGTGAGAAATGACTGCGGGGTCCGACGAAAACAAACCGAGCCTGGCCCCCATGGCGCATAGCGTCATCCGCCGGTTTTTTCCCCTCTGACAGAGCCGAGGCTGATGGCCTTGAGCGGGGAAGCCGAAGGCCGGCGAAAGCTGTTTGAGCCCACAGGGCGAGTTCTTTCGCCGCCCGGTCAAGGCTTGCAGCCTCGGGGTTTCGACGGAAGCGGGACGCGGCTTCTTTGGTTACTTTCTTCATCGCGCAATGAAGAAAGTGACCCGCTACCGGGCGGCCCCCGGCCAAAGGCCATCCGCACACTGACGCCGGCAGGATAGGCGAAACCCCGAACCACTGGATTCCGGCCTGCGCCGGAATGACCTTGTGGGGATTGAAATGTTTGTGGGAGAAAAAACGTTGCTCCCTCTCCTCAACCCTCCCCCGGTGGGGGAGAGGGTCAAGCCACCGCCTTACGCTCACGGAAGTGATCGCCGCAAAATCTCCCCTGCCCCCCATTAAGAAATGGGGGGAACAAGCTTACGCCGCCGGGGTGCCCGCCGTGTTGCGCAGGCGGATGTGCAGCTCCCGCAACTGCTTTTCGTCCACCGCGTTGGGGGCGTCGGTCATCAGGCAGCTTGCCCGCTGGGTCTTGGGGAAGGCGATGACATCGCGGATGGATTCGGCGCCGGTCATGAGGGTGACCAGCCGGTCCAGGCCGAAGGCGAGGCCGCCGTGGGGCGGGGCGCCGTACTTGAGGGCGTCGAGCAGGAAGCCGAACTTCTCTCGGCGTTCCTCTTCGCCGATGTTGAGGGCGCCGAACACCACTTCCTGCACGGCTTCCTTGTGGATACGCACCGAGCCGCCGCCCACTTCCCAGCCGTTGAGGACCATGTCGTAGGCCTTGGACAAGGCCTTGCCGGGATCGGTGGTGAGATATTCCTCGTGGCCGTCCTTGGGGCTGGTGAAGGGGTGGTGCAGGGCGTCCCAGCGGTTCTCGTCCTCGTTGAACTCGAACATGGGGAAGTCCACCACCCACAGGGGCGCCCAGGCGCGGCCGTCCACGTGGCCCTTCTCGTGGCCGATCTTCAGGCGCAGGGCGCCGAGGGCGTCGTTGACGATCTTGGCCTTGTCGGCGCCGAAGAAGATCAGGTCGCCGTTTTGTGCGCCAGTGCGTTCCATCACCGTCTTCAGGGCGGCTTCGTTCAGGTTCTTGACGATGGGCGATTGCAGGCCGGTTTCGTTCAACTGGCTGACGTCGTTGACCTTGATGTAGGCCAGGCCCTTGGCGCCGTAGATCTTCACGAACTCGGTGTAGCCGTCGATCTCGCCCCGGCTCAAAGCCGCACCACCGGGGATGCGCAGGGCGGCGACGCGGCCCTTGGGATCGTTGGCGGGGCCGGAGAAGACCTTGAAGGCCACATCCTTCATGGCGTCGGTGGCTTCGGTGATTTCCAGGGTGACGCGCATGTCCGGCTTGTCGGAACCGTAACGGCCCATGGCCTCGGCGAAGGTCATGCGCGGGAAGGGATTGGGCAGATCGATGTCCTGGGCCTTCTTGAACATGTCGCGGATCATGCCTTCCACCAGGGTCATGATCTCCTCCTCGCCCATGAACGAGGTCTCCAGGTCCACCTGGGTGAATTCCGGCTGGCGGTCGGCGCGCAGGTCCTCGTCGCGGAAGCACTTGGTGATCTGGTAGTAGCGGTCGA
>CAZEOR010000324.1:0-3905 GCA_964513695.1 uncultured Thiobacillus sp. | reverse complement strand
TTGTGTTGGATGGGTCTTGAGGACGTGCCCGGCATGGCGTCATCGGAATCGGCTCAGGCGTGGCAATTCTGAACGCCTCCTTGCCGGATGCTCAATATCTCAAAAGATATAGGGGGCGCTATTCGTGGCAAACGGGTGTACTGATTCTTGCGAAAGGAAAGCCATATCACACCCTCTCCCTGCCATCTCCTGCATGCGGAGATGGGGTTGTTCCCTCCCTGCTAACGGGGAGAGTCGGATGGGGAGCGTATTCCGCCACACCGGTCAGGGCATGACTTTTGAAAAAACACGAATTTGGCTCGCCCAGCCTACATCCCCCCCGACACCGCCAGCTTCCGCATCATCGGCCGGCGTTTGGCATGGTGGCCGCTCATGCGGCCCAGGACGCCGCTCAGGAAACGCACGGTTTCCACAATGTAGGGGCCCTTGTTGAGCATGACGCATTCCGCGCGCACGCCGAAGGCGGCGTCGGAAACCTCGGCGCGCGAGGGCAGGCCGCGCTTGGCCATGCTTTCCAGCACCTGGGTGGCCCAGATCACCGGCACGTGGGCGGCTTCGCACAGCCAGAGGATTTCCTCCTGGACTTCGGCCAGGCGTTCGAAGCCGATTTCCACGGCAAGATCGCCGCGGGCGACCATGATGCCGACCGGGGGACGCGCCAGACTGGCCAGCAGGATGCGGGGCAGGTTCTCGAAGCCCTGGCGGGTTTCGATCTTGAGCACCGTACCCAGCCGTTCCGCGTCCAGTTCCTGAAGGTGGCGATGCAGATCCAGCACGTCCTCGGGGCGCCGCACGAAGGACAGACCCACCATGTCCACGTGGGGAGCTAGGTCGCACAGATCCGCCAGGTCCTTGTCGGTGAGGGCGGGAATGGCGAGTTCGGTTTCCGGCAGGTTGATGCCTTTCTCCGGGCGCAGCCGGGCGCCCCGGGGCGGGGCCTGGGTGATCTCCAGCAGGAGGCGTCGCTCGGCGACGGAAAGGATGACGCCGCCGATCTTGCCGTCGTCGAACCAGACGGGTTGGCCCGGCCTGGCGGCGTCGAACACGGCTTCCAGTGTGCAGGGGATGGAAGCGTGATCGATGACTTCGCCGTCCTCGTCGCGGCGCGCCGGCTGGCCGGGCTGATCTTCCGCGGTAAGCCAGAGACGGTCGCCCAGGCGCAGTTCCAGGGGCATCACAACTTCCGGCAACGGCCCCACGCTGCCCTTGGCCAGTTGCACCACGTCCCGGTACAACACGCAGCCGGCGCCGTCGCGCAGGTAGACGTGGTGCTGGCTCTGGGCCAGCCAGGAGCGGCCCCGGCGCTCCACCAGGCTGATGTCGCGCTGGCCGCCGCGGCTGTCCTCCAGGGCCAGGCTGTCCCCGGCTCGCGCCTCTTCCAGCACGCCGCTGGTAACGGGCAGGACGATCTGGGTGCCTTCCGGCGCCGGTTCGGGATTTTCCCGGGGCGTGACCCAGATCCGGGCCGGGTGTTCGATGCGGCCCCAGACATCCCGGCTCGGCTTGAATTCGAGCTTGCGGCCCACCGGCCGGATGGCGCCCGTGCGCAGCTTGGGGCCGGCCAGGTCGGCGTAGATGCGGCAGGTCTGGCCGGTGGCCCGCTCCGCGGCGCGCAGGTTGTCGATCATGGCGCGCCAGGCCGCGACATCGTCATGGGCGCAATTGATGCGCATCACGTCCATGCCGGCCAGAAGCAGGTCGCGCAGCAGTTCCGGCTGGGTGGCTGCCTCGCTGGGCATGGTCACCATGATGCGAGCCGGACGCTTGGCCGGCGCCTCGCCCAGCAGTTCCCGCGCGTGGGTGGCCAGCAGGGTCGATCCCTTGCTGATGGCGACCGGTCCGCGCCCCAGCCTGGGCCCTTCGCGGCCGGCCAGCGCATAGAGGGCGGCCAGCACCGCATTCAGGCTGCTGAGGGTGTGGGCTTCGGAGCGTCCCAGGCGGGACAGGCCGAGCAGGGCCAGTTTCCGTTGCAAGCCCCGGATATCGCTCCGGCGCAAGGCCAGGTAATGCACCAGGTTGCGGGCGCTGGCGCGCCGGGGTGAATGGACCCGGGCAAGCGGCTCGGCCCAACTCCGTTCCAGGGCGAACGCCTGATTTCGCAGGGTTTCCAGCGCGGAGATGAGTTGATCGGCGGTCCGGAGCAGGGAACGGCTAAGCGGGGTTTTTACGCAGATTTCGGGCATACGCCCGAGTGTATTGACGAATTGTTACAACTCTTGCGACGGGTCCGGATCAGACCTCGATTACCTGGCCCTGGGCCAAGGGTTGGTAGTCGTGCCGTGCGTCCACCGCCAGTTCCGCCAGGATGCCGGCCTCGTAGCCCGGTTTCAGGTGGGTGATCCATACCTGGACGTCGGTACGCAGGCTGGCCAGATCGGCGGCCAGCAGGCTGGGGCAATAATGTTTGGAGGATCTGGCCAGTTCCAGTTCGCTGTCCTGGAAGGAACATTCCACGCCGACATGGAGCAGGTCGGGCGTGGCGTTGGCGATGGACCACAGGGCCGGGTTGCGGGTGGTGTCGCCGGAGAACAGGTAACTGCCGCGCTCGCCGCGCATGAGATAACCCACGGCCGGTACCACATGGACGGCCGGCACGGCGGTGAACTCCCGTGCGCCCAGCCGAACCGGCACGCCGATTTCGAGGGGCTGGTAACGCAGGAAAGGCGCCTCCGGGGTGGGCAGGACGGCGAAATCCGGCCACAGGCGCCAGTTGAAGAAATGAGCTTCCAGCACCGCGATAACTTCCGGGATGGCATGCACGGTCACCGGTTGCTCCCGTTCGCCGGCCACGCTGTCCAGCAACAGCGGCAGGCACAGGATATGGTCCAGGTGGGCGTGGGTGAGGAAGACATGGTCGATGCGCCGGATCACGTCCCGGCTCAGGGTGGTCAAGCCAGTGCCCGCATCCACCAGGATGTCGTCGTCAACCCGGTAACTGGTGGTATGGCGGCCGTCGCCCATGCCACCGCTGCATCCCAGAACCTGAATCCGCATCGATGAAACCCCTGACTATTTGCTCGTGAAGGTGAATACCCCATCCCACCCCGCGCCCGGCGGGTTGAAGCGGAAATGGGTCACCCGGTCCAGATAGACCTGATAAAGCTTGCGGGGTTGCATGCGCCCCAGTTCCATCAGTTTGATCTCGGCCTCGTCCCAGCGCTGGGCTTCATAATCCGCGAGGGCCGCCTCGAACAGTTCCGCCTCCTTGAGGCGTTCGGCTGGCAGATCAGACGCAATGCCGAGGGGCTCGTAGATGGCGACGGGCACATCCTTGCCCTTGACCTTGACACGGTCGATCGACTGGAAGGCCAGATCGGGACATTCCGCCCTGGTGGCCTCGCCGACCAGAACCCCGACGCCATATTGGCGTGTCAGGGCTTCCAGACGCGACGCCAGGTTTACCGCGTCAGCCATGACCGTATAGGCCATGCGGAATTCGGAACCCATGTTGCCCACGCTCATGCGTCCGGTGTTGACTCCCACGCCGATCTTCAGCGCCGGCCAGCCCCGCTCTTCCAGGCGCGGATTCAGCTCGGCAAGGGCAGTCTGCATGGCCATGGCCACCAGGACGGCATCGCGCGCGTGGTGCTCGTCACTCATGGGCGCGCCCCAGAAAGCCATGATGGCGTCGCCAATGTACTTATCGATGGTGCCGCGCCCATCCTGGACCACCCGGGTCATGGCCGAGAGATAGACGTTAAGCAGCTCGGCCAGTTGGGCCGCTTCCAGCTTTTCCGAGATGCTGGTGAAGCCGACGATGTCGGAGAACAGCACGCTCATCACCCGGGATTCGCCACGCAGGCTGTAGCGGGCAGGGTCCTTGGCCATTTCGTCCACCAGTTCCGGCGGAATGTACTGGCCGAACAGCTTGGTGATCTGGGCCTTGGAACGGGCCTCGACGAAGA
>CAZEOR010000323.1:0-3934 GCA_964513695.1 uncultured Thiobacillus sp. | reverse complement strand
TATATTTTTTTGTTATCGCGCCGGCCTAGGGCCGGCGTTTTTTTTCTGTGCCTCCCATGATTTACTTCATGCTCGTGGCACTCACGGCGGCGCTACTTACCCCATTTTCCCCCTTAACCGCCGTCATGCTACTTCCCCTTCTAGCCATGCAAACCCGGAGGAGATGGCCAAGCGGTGGGTGGCCTTACCTGTTGCTGGGTTGGCTGGTGTGGGTGCCTGTCACCCTGTTCTGGAGCATGTCACCCGGGTTTTCCATTCAATATATGGCTTTTCTCTTGTGTTTGCCCATGGGCTGGTTGCTGGGTATCCGACTCATGGCGCAGTATTCTGGCGAACGGCTGGATCGGCTGTTGTTTCTATGTTTGTCCGGAACGTTGCTCATCCTTGTGACATGGGCTGTCCTGCAAGGACCGAATACCTTCACTGGCAAACCTCAAGGGCCATTCAACGATCCCAACACCTTTGCCGCCGTCCTCTCCTTATTGTTGTTGCCGGGTCTGGCGCGTTACCTCGCTTCGGATATTGCCAATCAGCCAGGATGGCAACGCTGTGGCTTATTGGCGCTGATCGGGGCCACCTTCTTTGTCGATTTCCTTGTCGCCTCGCGCGGCGCGTCGCTGGCCTTGTCGTTGGTATTGCCACTGCTACTGTGGCTGGCGCGTTCGCGCCCCCGCTTCTCCCGCAAGCTGGGGCTGCTTGCGGTCGTGGCGATATGCGCTTATGTCGCCGCTCAAGGCACCAGTGGGCTTTCCATCGCGCAACGCATTGCCGGTACCGTCCAGGAAGGCGACCCGGCGCGACTGAATCTCATGCGTTCTGCCTGGTCGATGATCCAGGACCAACCCTGGCTAGGCAGCGGTTTCGGCAGCTTCCGCCTGAGATATCCGCAATATCGCCTAGCCGAGGAGAGTGGTACGGCTGGCGGCTGGGTCCATAACGACTATCTGCAATTCTGGCTGGAAGCTGGCCTTCCCATGCTTCTGTTGCTGCTTGGATTAGTCATATGGGTGACTTGGGCTGTTGTGCAAACTTTGCGGAAGAACGACAGCGATGCTCTCTATCGCATGGGCTACCTGGCGGCCATCGCCGCCATCCTGCTGCATGCGCCGGTGAATTTCCTACTCTACTTTGCTGTGATAAGTCTGTTGCTGGGTGTTTATTTGGCGAGGATCGATCTCCCAAATTTGCCAATGCCGCTATCCGGAAAAATATTGCCCCCCCCTCGCGCGCAAAGCTTGGCGGCGGGGGGCTATGTATTCATCGTGGGATATCTGTTGCTTAGCCAGATGGCGGTAGAGGCTCTGTTGGAAAAAGCTCCCACTATCCAGCGAGTGCTATCGAGCCAGGGCGTGGTCTATCCACGATATCAAATGGCTTATTGGCTATC
Source organism: uncultured Thiobacillus sp. (assembly GCA_964513695.1). Classification (GTDB taxonomy): domain Bacteria; phylum Pseudomonadota; class Gammaproteobacteria; order Burkholderiales; family Thiobacillaceae; genus PFJX01. The sequence continues at coordinate 2,547 of CAZEOR010000323.1, read as the reverse complement.
GGTGTTCGCGCCCTTCCACCCCTCGCCATCCCAAGTCATGGGATTGGAGCTTGCGGACGGGTATCTGTTTCTGGGCCGGCGAAACCAAGGGATGAGAGATGAAGCTCTGATGCATATGGATGAGGCATGGCGGCAAGCCAGATGCTATTTACCCTTCAACAACGACGCATTGGAATTTGTCCGCCAAGCCCAGGGCGACCCCGCGCTGCGCAGGCGTGGTCAGGCCATCGCGGAGAGAGCGCTGGCCTGTAATCCCCGCCATGGGCTTTCCTACTACTATGCGGGCGTCTTTGCAGATTCGCAGGCCGCTGCTCTGGACAAATGGCGGGCGGGATTGGCCGCATCTCCTTACAAATCGGATCAACTGCTGCTAACGGTGGCCATCCTCTCGATGGCTTCTCAAGTGGATAAGGACAAATACGCCGAAATGGCGGGGCGAATGGCTCGTGATATCCGGGAGCATGAATTGAAGCCAACCATGTTCAGAAATGATGCATTCTGGACTGATGCACAAAACAAGCTATTACCGAAAAAATAACTTTCGACTGTCAAATATACTCGGGGTTACTTCTCTGCCATTGCAGCCATGCACGCAGTCGCCGGAAATCCATATCCGGCAAGCTATCTGGCAGCACAATCAAGTGGCTGATATAGCTTTGCCCTGAAGGTTGGTAGTGCAAGAGAATGAGCGCGGGAGCGAGAATACCGACTTCGCATCTGCTGGCCTGAGAGCAGCCTTCGTTATTGCAAATTTCCAGAATGCCATCCGTCTTTCCGCGCAGCTTCAGGGGCTGGAAATGATCGCTTAAGAATGCCAAGCTGATGATCAATATGCTCATGCCCCCCACTAACACCCCATTAGTTAGATCGGCAAGCCATAAAGCCAAACCTGCGGCCACATGAAGTAAGGCCGCGCCAAGCCGCAACTGGCGCGATGGCCGGATCTCGACGATAAGTGGCTGAGGAAACATGAGGTTTAGCGCCTGTTCCTGATAATCACCGGGGACTGCCGTGACGCTCCTTCGTTTTTTATACCGCCCAACCCCGACTTTTCCAATAGCGCGCTTACGTATTGGGCGGGAATCGCATAGGTGATCCCGCTCGGGTCTCTCAGCACATTTTCCTTCGCCCCCTTCACGAACACCGAGTTGATGACACCAACAACTTCGCCGGTTTCACCGTCATACAGCGGACTCCCGCTGTTCCCCGGATAGGCGGTGGCATCGAGTTGAAACATTAGGAAGGGATCATCGGCGCGCTTGATGAGTTTGGCAGTCAGACTTTGAGTGCCGGGGGTTGGACTGTAGATGGGGGCGATGGCGGCCAGCCCGGCCCGGTGGGTGGCGGGGTGGAGCCCCAGCACGGCGCCGATGGGATAGCCTGTGAAGTAATAGAGTTGGCCTTCACGCACCCGGTCGGAATCGGCAATCTTCAGGGCGGGCAGGGGATCGCCCTCCATCTTGAGCAGCAGGAGATCGTGATCGGGATCGCTGGCCACTTTTTCGGCTTTCCGAACGATGAGGCCTTCCGGTCCGCGTAGAAAAACGGCGATGGATTCGCCTTTCTCCACTTCCATAAGCAGGGGAGGAACATGGGCATTGGTGATCACATGGCGGCCATCGGCGACCACGAAGCCGGTGCCGGAGAGCCTGATGCGAGGGTTGCGCAGGGGGTGAAGGGTGCCCACACCAGCGATGGCCGGCTTGATGCGGGGTAGCAGTTCGACAATGTCCGCTTGGGCAAATAACGAAAAACCACTCAATGAAATGTAAAGCGCGGTCGATATAAGTCCGGTCGAGAGTTTCGTTCGCATCGTGTTCTCCAATATGGCGAGCATCATGCCACGGGCTTTCCTCGTTAGAATGTCACCGCATTTTCTTTAGGGAGTCGTCATGACCATTGTTGCTGTTGTCGGCCTGGGCTACGTCGGCCTGCCTCTCGCTGTCGAATTCGGCAAGAAGTTTGAAACCATCGGCTACGACCTGTCGGAAGCCAAGATCGCCAATTACAAGAATTACTGCGACCCCACCGGCGAGGTCAGCAGCGAAGATCTGAAAGCCGCGTCCAGGCTCACGGTCAGCACCGACCCGTCCGCGATCGGCAAGGCGGATGTCATCATCGTTGCCGTGCCCACCCCCGTGGACGAAGCTCACATTCCCGATTTCTCACCCCTGGTGGGCTCCAGCACCACGGTCGGCAAACACATGAAGAAGGGGGCCATCGTGGTGTACGAATCCACGGTCTATCCCGGCGCCACCGAGGAAGTCTGCATTCCCCTGCTGGAGAAGCATTCCGGCATGAAGTGGATGCAGGATTTCCATGTCGGCTACTCTCCCGAACGGGTCAACCCGGGCGACAAGGAACGCACCATCACCCGAATCGTCAAGGTGGTGTCCGGTGACGACGAGGCCACCCTGAAGACAGTCGGTGATCTTTATGCATCCGTCATAGTGGCAGGCGTGCATCGGGCCAGCAGCATCAAAGTGGCGGAAGCGGCCAAGGTCATCGAGAACACCCAGCGCGACCTCAACATCGCCCTGATGAACG
>CAZEOR010000322.1:0-3936 GCA_964513695.1 uncultured Thiobacillus sp. | reverse complement strand
CGGTCACCGTGGCGTAGCGCATCTGGCCCTGGGCCGTGCCCAGGCCGGCCTTGGCCTGGGCGGCGCGGGTCACCGCCATCTCGTAGTTGAGCTTCATCTTCTCGTAGTTCTGGCGGGTGACCACCTCGTCCTTGTAGAGGTTCTCGAAGCGCTTGTAGTCGGCTTCCGCGTCCTTCATGGCGTCCTCGGCCTGCTTCACGCCCAGGCGCGCCTGCTCCACGGCGCCCTCGATGTCCAGGGGATCGATGGTGAACAGGCGCTGGCCCACCTTCACCGCCTGGCCTTCCACCACGGCGATGTCGCGGATGTAGCCCATCAGGCGGGAGGCGACACGGACCGATTCCAGGGCTTCCACCGTGCCGGTGACGGCGGTGGTGGCCAGCCCTTCGCTGGGCTGGACAACCGTGGTCTGGGCCTGGATCGTGCGCTGGGCTTCCTGGTCGGTCTTGGCTTTGTCCTCGCCGGAACAGGCGGCCAGGCCGAGAGACAAGGACAGGACAACGACGAGGGGTTTCAGGGTGATCTTCATGGACATGTCCGACTCCGGATCAAAGGGTATCGGCGGTCAGCACACCCACGGCGCGCTTCAGTTCCGCCCGGTTGACGGCGAGTTCGTAGCGGGCGGCCACCAGATCGGCATTCGCCTTGTCGAGTTGGGCCTGGGCGCCGAGCACTTCGATCAGCGTGGCCACGCCGTTCTCGTAGCGCTTCTTCACCAGGCGCTGGGCTTCCCGGGCCTGTTCTTGTCCGGCCTCCCGGGCGACGATCTTTTCCTCCGCTTCCAGGGCCTTGCGGCGAGCCTCGGTGACCTGGTAACCGAGGCCTTCCTCGGCCTGGCGCAGCTTGGCGGCCAACTCGGAACGCTGGGCCTGGGCCCGGTCGATGGCGGCGTTGGTGCTACCGCCATCGAAGGCGGCCCAGGACAGCACGCCGGCCACGGTGTAGGAGGAGGCTTCCAGGCCCAGGTTCTTGTCGTTCCAGTCCTGGCGCAACATGACGTTGAACTGGGGTTTCTTACCGGCCCGGGCCGCGCCCACCTGGGCGCCGGCGCCTTCCAGCTGGTTGCGCAGGGCGCGCAGGCCGGCATGCTCGTTCAAAGCCTGGGCGCGCAGGTCGACGGCATTGCCGGGAAGAAGTTTGGGCGCGACCGGTTCGCCCACGTCCAGGGGCTCGTCCAGGGGTTTGCCCATGAGCAGGGCGAGTTGGTTGAGGGCTGCGGCTTCGGCGTTTTTCGCCTCGACCCCCTTCACTTTCACATCTTCCAGATTCGCCTTGGCAGAGAGCACATCGCTCTTTACCACCATGCCCTGCTTATAAAGCTTGTCGCTGATGCGCACGTATTCTTCGGCGGCGGCGCGGGCTTCATCAGCCAGCTTGATGTAGGCGCGGGCGGTGTGGACGCCCTGGTAGGCCATGAGCACGTGCTTGGCGAGCTGCTGGCGCGCCACCTGGTCGCCGGATTGGGCGGCGCGCACATAAGCCTTGGCGGTATCCACGTAGCTCTTCACCATGCCGCCGTTGTAGACCGGCACCAGGAGTTCGATACGGGAGTTGAAGTTGTTGACGGCGTCCGGGTGGTTCAGGTTGTACGGCGCGACACCCAAGGCACCAGGACCGGTGAATTCCCCCGCGCCGAAATCATTGAATGTCGCATTGCGCTGCCCCAACTTCATGCCGAAAGCGTTTAGCGCATCGTTGCTGCGGGTTGCCGTCAGGGACAGGTTCACGCGCGGCAGCTTGTTGCCTTCCGCCTGACGCAAAGCCGCTTCCGCCTGTTCGATCTGGGAACGGCTGATGAGCAGGTCCGGGTTCTGGGCCAGGGCTTGGTCCACGCACTGCCGGTATTCGAATTTTTCCGCCCACGCGGGAGCGTTGGCCATGATGGCGGTGGCCAAGATCACCGATCGCCATAGATTTGATTGATCCATGCAACGCTCCTTGCTGAGACGTTTGTCGGCCCCGGTTGAATCAGGGGCAGATATATTAGTGCGGCCTAATATACCGCATTAGTTTTTCTTATGCAAGGATAAGCGCGGCTAGTGGATCGCCGCCGCGCTTGATATGTCTATTTCGCGAAACCGCAAAAAACGTCGCGCATCATGCCGATGAGTTGAAGGGTGCGGGTATCGCCAACCCGGTAATACACCCGGTTGGCATCCTTGCGGGTGCGCAAAACACCTTTGTCGCGCAGGATGGCCAGATGTTGGGAAATATTGCTCTGGGAAGTGCCCACATTTTCCACGATGTCCTGGACGCTGACTTCTTTGTCGCCAAGCACACAGAGTATTTTCAGTCTAAGCGGGTGGGACATGGCCTTGAGGGCGCGTGAGGCCTGCTCGATGTGTTCGTCCTTGTCGATGAGTTCCGTGGACTCGGTTGTCATGCTGTCTCCGTGCTGCCAGGTTTGTAGTGAGAAGAACGGATAAAACAACGCCGGAATCAGGTTCTCGACGTCAGCGGACCGTTCAATCCAGTATATCGCTAAAGTATTCAAATATACTAAAATACCACCCGAAAAAGACCCTGAAAAAAGATAAAATAAATAAATGCCTATCTCATCCATCACGCCGGTACTTCTCCTCATTCTGGATGGCTTCGGTTGTCGGCAAGCCGATGCTTTCAATGCCATTTCCTGTGCCAGGAAGCCGAACTGGGACAGGTTTTGGAATTCCTATCCGCATACCCTGATACAGGCCTCTGAAGCTGCTGTCGGCCTACCAGCCGGGCAGATGGGAAATTCGGAAGTAGGACATCTGAACATCGGTGCGGGTAGGGTTGTGTACCAGGAGTTCACACGGATCGACCGGGCTATCAGCAACGGCCATTTCGCTACCAATCTGGCCCTCATCGACGTGATCGAGCAGGTGAAGGCCAACAATTCCGCTCTACATATCCTGGGCCTCCTTTCTGACGGTGGTGTGCATAGCCACGAAAACCACATCCATGCCATGCTGGAAATGGCCTTGCAGGCCGGCCTGAAAAAAGTCTACGTACATGCTTTCCTGGATGGCCGCGACACGCCGCCACAAAGTGCGGAGGCCTATCTGCGCTGCCTTCAGGACAAGATGGACACTTTGGGCGGGGGGCGAATCGCCTCCATTGTCGGCCGTTATTACGCCATGGATCGGGACCGCCGTTGGCCGCGCGTGAAGCTTGCCTATGACCTGCTTACCCTGGGCCGTGCCGAGTTCACGGCGACCTCTGCAGTGCTTGGCCTGGAAATGGCCTATGAGCGCGGAGAGAACGATGAATTCGTGAAAACGACCACCATCGTGCCGCCGGGTGAGCAACCGGTGCGCATGCATGATGGCGATGCCATCATGTTCATGAATTTCCGCTCTGACCGGGCGCGGCAGATGACCCGGGCCTTCATCGAGCCGGACTTCAAAGAGTTCGAGCGGGAATATCTGCCCAAGCTGTCCCGATATTGCACATTGACCAGCTACAGCGAGGATTTCGATGTTTCCGTTGCCTTCCCCCCAGAGCGGGTCCGCAACGGCTTCGGCGAATACATCGCCAACCTGGGTTTGCGTCAGCTTCGCATAGCGGAAACCGAGAAATATCCGCACGTTACCTACTTCTTCAATGGCGGTGAAGAGACCGTCTACCCCGGTGAGGACCGTGCCTTGGTCAAGTCACCAGACGTCGCCACCTATGATCTCAAGCCGGAAATGAGTGCTTTCGAGGTTACCGACAAACTCGTTGAAGCGATCCGGAGCAAGAAATACGACGCCATCATCTGTAACTTTGCCAATTGCGACATGGTGGGCCACACTGGCTTCATGGATGCCGCAGTCAAGGCGGTGGAAGCGGTGGACATCTGCATTGGCCGTACCGTGGACGCCATGCTTGAGGTCGGTGGCGAAGTGCTGATCACGGCCGACCATGGCAATGCCGAAACCATGCGGGACGCCCTCACCAATCAACCCCATACTG